>NZ_JBIWAL010000005.1:0-207186 GCF_044760045.1 Pseudomonas sp. NPDC098747
GTGCATTTGTTTGTTGATGGCGACGATGATCGCGTCTTCCAGTTTGGTGGTGTAGTAGTGCTCTTGAGTACCTTGAGCAGAAGTACGGAACCACTGGATAACGATTTCGCTCATGCGCTCGCCGGAAGTCAGAGCGGCTTGCAGCAGAGGCGAAGCCTTGTCGTAGACCTTGGTGATCACAACTGGCTTGTGAACGCGCTGACCGGTTGGTTGGCCGGATTGCGGGTCACGCGGGATGATCACGTCGTGGCTGAAAGCCTGAACCATGACCTGGTCTTCGTGGCCTTCCTGGTAGGTGTTGCCAACGGAGTCAGCGGTGAATGCGCCTGCAGTGATCAGGCCTTGTTTTTCGCCGGTAACCGACATGTACGCTGGTGTTGCCATGGGGTGCTCTCCTTGCGGATAAATTTAAGGTGCCCGGGAGGCGAAATCGCCCGGTGGGTGCCTGACTGTTATCAAGGATCGTGCCAGGTTTTGTAAAGCCCCCGGCGGGCGGGGGGCAAAGTGCCCTGCCCTGCGGTTCTGAGGATTTTTCACAGGGGAACGATGGCAAAAGTGCGCAAGAAGTTGCGCAGTACTGCGCAACTTCTTGCTCACTTGGCTGCAGAGCACGTGAATCATGGCCTGCAAGGCATTTTTACCGCAAAATATTATGACCTACTGCGCAACTTTTTGCGCACTTCGCGAAATACGCCCTTGGTCGTCAGCAGCGACTCCATAAGCTAATCAAATCGGCGTTGCAAAGCGAGCTGGCGGGTCTCACCCTCCCCCCCACCTCGAAAACACACTGATCAACGCTACCGAGTCGTCATCGCAATCGCAGGCCTCGCTGAGGAGAACCTAGACATCCTATTTAAAAAGGCGCTCGGGCTGTCGTCGGCGATAAAAGCGAAAAAACAAAGACGTGACTTACGTGCATCAAAATATCGCTCTCAGCAGGCATTTCGGCTTTTCGGCTGTCGATCAGGCGCGCAATCAAAGAAGACTTCAATCTCAATCAGCGATTACAGACTTATTCCGTCCGCTGTTCTTGGCGACGTAGAGCGCTTTGTCAGCAGCACCAATTAACTCGTCGGGTGTCTCCTCGGCTCTCGGGCTACATGCGCTTACTCCAATGCTCACCGTCACCATATCCTCCCCACTATCTTGGTGTTCAATCTGCGAGTGTTGGACGGCTTTGCGGATTTTCTCGGCGACGATAAATGCCCCGACGTAGTCCGTGGCTGGAAGAACGACCGCGAACTCCTCCCCACCGAATCGTGCAGCCAAATCTCCTGGTCGCCTGATGTTTTCTTTGATGATCGCGCTAAGCCTGCGTAAGCATTCGTCACCAACCAGGTGCCCATACCGATCATTAAAGCGTTTGAAGTGATCAACATCGATCATCAGCAGGGCGATTGTGGTGTGGCCGCGTTTCGCCCGTCCCATCTCAGCCTGTGTGAATAAATCGAACTGGCGACGATTTGCCAAACCTGTCAAGGCGTCCTCTAGAGCTAGTAACTCCAGCGTCCGATTGATCTCAAGTAGTTGGTCTTGAGCACCTAGTAATTCGTTCTGAATGTGATTCTGTTGCTGCATCAGTCGGACAAAGCGATAGCCAATTCCACCCAAAATGCTCATGAGCAAAAAGACAATAGCCGCGCTCATCAATGTTTCTTGTCGCCAGCTCGCCAGCACCTCTTCTTTATTCATGGCTGAGAAAATCACAAGGGGGTAATCATCGAGCCGACGAAATCCGACGACACGCTCCACACCATCCACATAGGATCGTACGGTGGCCGTTCCAGAAGGCCCCTTCGGTAGCAGTTGGGTGAAGAGCGGACCATTGGCGACACTGGTACCAATGACGGCATCATTGAAAGGCCGCCGCAGGATGATCTTGGCGTCGCCGGAAATAAGGTTGATTACCCCATTGCTGCCGATATCGATGCTGTTGTAGAGCTTGAGAAAATGATCGAGGTAAATCGTTGCCAGTGCGACGCCGGCAAAGGTGCCGTCAGGGTTATTGATCCTGCGCGAGACGGGCAGCACCCATTCACCCGTTGAACGACTTTTGATGGATAGTCCTACGCGGGGGCCGCGGTCAGGATGATCACGATGGTAAATAAAATATTCGCGGTCGGAGTTGTTTGCATTTGGCGGCAAGATCCCGCTTGAGTTCGCAACCCACGCACCTTGCTGATCATAAATGAACAATCCGTGCAACTGGGACAGCTCATTACGCTGGGCACTGAGTAGACGCTTCAGAAGAGGCAAATCAAGCCTCATTCGTTCCGTTTCGATTCGATCAACCAAGCTGAACAGGACGGTATCCGCCTGCTTAATCGATGCTTGAGCCTGCGATGACAATGTTTGCGCGAGGTTAGCCATCGCTATTTCTTTATCGTGCAAGCGGTACTGACGGGCGCTCCAGCCCTCCCAGATGGCAACCACCATCAGAGAAAGGCAAACCGTTAACAGAAAGCGAATTGCTGCCCGAGACTTGTCTTTCGTCACAACGTGCTCAGACGTTGCGAGTACCGGCTCCTTTACTTTTTTGACACCCACTGCGAAGACTCACTAGGCATGACTCGCCCTTATTAGTTTTGAATCGCAAACCGCTTTGTGCGACTACCCGAAACAGACATGGATGACCACTCTAACCTCATTTTTGGAATTCCATTAGCGCATCCCTTCCGCATCGCTTGATGAACGCAGCGAAGCAGCCAGGAAAGGAAGCGCGGACTGATATAGGCCATGAAAGCCCCGATGACAAATCGGAGTGATCCGCACGGGATGGTGCGCTTCCCTCCCCTCGGCTAGGTACCCAATCAACGATCATCCACATGGATTGACTACGAATGGCGGCAGAGGCCGTCGGCGTCATGTCCATGTAGGGAAACAAAGGCAACAACATCAGCGTGTTGTGCAAAGCTTCGACGCTGGGCACATCGAACGTGCTTAGTTAGCGTCGTGCCTGGCGATGCGCCACAGGTGATGCCACCGACCTTCGCGTTGCTCGCCCAACAATGCGAGTAGCTCGGTCTCGAACTGGACGAGACACGCCCCGCTATTTCCTCTATGGCCTGATAAGCCCCCTTTACTGGCTTTCGAGAGGCTATCGCAAACTCCCCGACGACAGGGGGATATCCGCCGTTGAGCCCACACGGTCCTCGAGGCCTTCGAAAACGAGCGTCATATTGAAAGCTATCCGGGCAACCTCCCACTCTGCGATGTGAGGTTTCGCATCTGCACAAAAAGATTGCCGATTCATTGTCAGATGATTTTTTTCAGCCTATCTTGAATAAACCTATACAAAGTACTTATTTGCGTACAACTATTTCACCATGGATTGGCCCTCACGCACAGCACCGCCGCGAGAAACTTCAATGAACCCACTACTAGCCAGCCATTACCGTGAAATTCTCGTCGGCGTCGGTGAAAACCCCGAGCGCGAGGGGCTGTTAGACACGCCCAAGCGTGCCGCCAAAGCGATGCAGTATCTGTGCAATGGCTACACGTTGAGCCTGGAAGACGTCACCAACGGTGCCTTGTTCGAGTCGCAGAGCGATGAAATGGTGATCGTCAGCGACATCGAGCTTTATTCCTTGTGTGAGCACCACATGCTGCCCTTTATCGGTAAGGCGCATGTGGCCTACATTCCCACCGGCAGGGTGCTGGGGCTATCAAAGGTCGCGCGAGTGGTTGATATGTTCGCGCGTCGCCTGCAGATCCAGGAAAACCTCACCCGGCAGATTGCTGAAGCCATCCAGCAGATCACCGATGCCGCCGGTGTGGCGGTGGTCATTGAAGCCAGGCACATGTGCATGATGATGCGCGGCGTAGAGAAGCAGAATTCGGTCATGACTTCCTCCGTAATGCTGGGAGCCTTCCGTGATAGTTCGACGACGCGGCAGGAGTTTCTGCAGCTGATCGGACGGCGATAAACCTATACAGGGCCTACCCACTGTACAAGCCCATAGTTCGAAACTTCACACTCATCACCTTTGTACTTCAGGGAGTAAGGCAATGACCCGATTTCTACTGATACTGGCAATGGCCCTCAGCGTTGGGAGTTGCAGCAGTGTGGATGTCGCCCGTTATGCGGATCAGCAACCGGCATTGAATCTGGAGCATTTTTTCAGCCAGCCCGTCAAAGCCTGGGGGATGTTTCAGAAGCGCAGCGGTGAGGTTGTCAAGCGCTTCGAGGTCGACATCGTCAGCCGCCGCGAGGGCAACAACCTGATTCTCGACGAGCGCTTCCAATACAGCGACGGCACACGCCAGCGCCGCGTCTGGACCCTCACGCCCGAGGGCCAGGGGCGCTGGAGCGGTCGCGCGGATGATGTGGTGGGTGTCGCCAAGGGCCAAATCGCTGGAAACACGCTGCACTGGCGTTATCGCCTGAACTTGCCGGTCGACGACTCGACCTATGAAATGAGCATGGACGACTGGATGTACCTGATGGATGAGGACACGTTGATCAACCGCACCACTATGTCCAAGTTCGGGGTAGAGGTCGGCCAGGTGACGCTATTCTTCCGTCGCCAGGGCGCCGGAGCGAGCCAATGAATGGCGTATTGACCATGGCCTCGCTAGGCGACGGTTATCGCGCGCTGGTGATCGGCGCCAGTGGAACCCTCGGCACGGCTTTTTGCGAACAGCTCGAACAGGATCCGCGCTGTGCCGGGGTTCGCGCGCTGGGGCGCCATACCGTTCCCGAGCTGGACCTTGAACGACCCGAAACGATTGCCAGCGCCGCCACCGAGCTGGCATCCGAAGCACCGTATCAACTGATCGTACACGCGGCCGGCCTGCTCCATCGCGACGGGATCAAGCCGGAAAAAAGCCTCAGTGCAATTGAGCCGGAGGCGCTTCAGACCGTGTTTCAAGTGAACGCGCTGGGGCCGGCATTGGTGCTGCGCCACTTTCTGCCGCTGCTCGATCCAATGGGAGCGATGGCGATGCTTTCGGCAAAGGTCGGGAGCATTGGCGACAACCGTTTGGGCGGCTGGTACGCCTATCGCGCCTCCAAGGCTGCACTGAACATGCTGATCAAGACCGCCGCCATCGAACTGGCACGCACTCGTCCGCAGAGCCGCTTGCTCAGTCTGCACCCAGGCACGGTTGTCTCGGGGTTGTCGCAACCTTTCCGCGGAGCCTCCAGTGCCCGGCCGGCAGACTTTGCCGCGGCCCAATTACTGACCTTGATAGACCAGTTGACGCCGGCCGACAGCGGCCATTTCTTTGCTTACGATGGAGAACGCCTGCCCTGGTAGGCAAGGAGTGAAGCATGAACCTGAAGACCCTCACCGAACACGCGGCCAACAGCGAAATACGCGAGCTGGAACTGCTGTCACTCGAAGGTGGTTTTTATCTGGCACGGATCCGCCTGGACCACGGCCAGTTCACCTTGCTTGATGATGCGACCAAGCCGATGCACCTGCGTTCGATCACCCACCTGCGTGACTTGCTGCAGACCGTCCCTGCATTTCCTTGCGTGCTGGTGCAGCAATGCGTGCACGACGAAATGTGCGGCCGGGATACAGGGCCTGTCGAAGAGCTGCGCATTCCGTTTTCGCTCACCACACCATTATGAATCGGACAACGCCGAGCTCCACTGAATGAGCGTTACCCGCCGGTTGCGCCTGGTGCTGGTGATCAGTTGCCCTTCAACCTAGCGTCGTTACAGGCGCTAGATGTAGAGCGCGCCACCGAGCGGTGGAATTGATTGCAGCGATCACGGGCCCGCTCCCATGAACATAGGCCAATGAGTATTCTCCAACAGCAATTGGCCAAAGGCGCCGTCAGGTCAGGTTTGGGCCAGCTTATGAACAGGTGACATCCGCCCTCCTTTTCAACGGCTTTTCAATGAATCCTTTCAAGATTTCAATGATTGAAATTTCAGTAAGCTGGAGGGCCTCCCACTAACACGATCCCGCGGGTTTCCGACCCCGTACCTTTCGAAAGTCCCCAGGGTCCCCGGCGGTTTTCTGCCCGGCCCGGTCGGTCGAGCCGGCATCCGAGTGCCATGCCCTGCCCCAATCTCGTTGGAAAGACGGACATCCCTGCAAAGGTTTCAGCTAGAGAGATTCCGCGAGTTCGATAACCCGTGTAGGGGGCCCCCCTCGGGGAGGACCCGTGAAATCTGCGCCCCGTCCGGCCTGCCCAGCTCATGCCTTCGGTTCCGCCTCGTTCAGATCCAGCCGCTTGGCTACCCAGCGCTCGTACAAGCCGATCGCGACATCGGCGCCGGCCATCGCGGTCAGGCAACCCAGGGCGCCTGCTGTCCAGATCGACAAGCCCGCGCCGAAGAGCAACATCATCGCTGACACGCCGCAGACGATGCAGGCGCCGGAGCGAAGCGCGAGGCGGCGCAGTAAGGCCCAGCCTCGCGCCCCATCCTTGTCAGCGCGCCACATCTCGCCGGAGACGCCACCCACCAATGACAGGGCAATCACCAACCAGATCGGCATCTCTGCCAGTGCCTGTTGCTCATTCGTCATTGCCCTGCCCCTTAAACAAAAAGACCCGGCGCAATGGCCGGGTCAGGTGGTGGGTGGCCTGACGCGCTTGGCGGTCGCACCCATCGAAGATGGCCCCTTTTTACAGGTCGATTCTGGTGGCAGCAAGACCGGTTTAATGCCATCCGGTGAATGTGTGGCTTACGTCCGGTGAACGGCTGGCGAATGTCGGTGAATATCTATCCCGGCTGGCCTTTGCTGTTGTGGCGTCCCATGCGTCCCACCTTCTTAAAACAAGGTGGGACGTCTGAAAGCCCCGCAGATTGGGGCTTTGCCCCACCGTCCTACTTTTAACTCTCCTTTCTCGTGTAAAGAGAGAATATTTAAAAGCACGCGTGCGCGTGAATACGCGCATTGATGCCCGCTACGCATACACGGGCGGGAGGCATGAAAAAGGTGGGACGGTGGGACAGCCCAACAAGGACGCGGTCTGCGCCCGTCCCACCACCGCAAAAAGCGGTGGGACGGAGGCAGGCCGGTGGGACGGCCTGAGCCAAGGGGATGCCCACGATCAAGCCGCTTCCCCCAAGAGGAAGTGCTCGACCACGATGTGGGCGTCATGTAGGCGCTGGTAGTAGGTGTTGCGGTTGCAGCCGCTCTGCGCCAGACGGGTAGTCAGTGGCGCATCAGGCTGGCAGTAATGCACCTGCACCACCGTCATCAGCTCGGGATCGAGGCGTTTTTTCACGATGCGCTCGATGTCCAGCGAGGCCTCCAACGGGACCCTGCTGCCGCGCCTTCCACGCACGAGCTGACCACCACTCTCCATCATCATCGCGACCATGTTGCCGCCCGAGTAACCAGCAGCCACCTCGTCGCTGTGCAGCTCCTGCGCCCATTGTTTGAGGGCCATGTCGATCGTCTTAATCATCGAAGCACGGCTCCTCAAACTCGTCCTTTTGCAGCGCAGGCGCCCTGCCCCAAGTTTCCGGTTTCTTGTACGCCCAAGGCCGCTGACCACTCTTGCTCAAGGCCCCTAAACGGAACCGTCGCCAGCCCAGCCGATGCATGATTGCGCCGACGCGCATCTGCTCCGGTTTGCCCCAATGCCCCGGATCGAGCTTGAGTGCCTGACTCATCACCTCACTGCCGGTGGCGGTCTCGCCGATCTGCGACTCCTCCAGCCAGGTCAGGATCGGACCTTCCCATTCATCCACGACAAAACGCTGGTCCTGAGCTTCAGCGAACATTGGCGCCTCGTCCGGGCCTACCCACCAGAGATCGCCGGCCTCGTAACAGAACACCGCTTCGGCCCACAGTTGGTCGCGGATCTCGCGCAGCAACGCCACGTCGACCTTGGTACACGCCACCGGCCAGTAACGGCGGTTACCCGTGGCGTCCTTGAGGTACTCGTCCTGGTTGGTGGTGCCGACAAACACACACTGGCGTGGCACGTCCATGGTTCTGCGGCCGTAGCTCTCGCGGTAGGTATCGGTCGACGCCGAGAAGAACTGCTTGGCCTTGGTGCTTTCGGCCTTGTTGAAGCTGTCCAGCTCGCCCAGCTCGACGATCCACTTGCCACGGATCGCCTGAAAGCCATCCTTGTCGCCGAGGGCAAACGGCGTGTCCATGAACCACTCGCCACCGAGCACGCTCATGGCGGTGGACTTACCGGCGCCCTGCGCGCCTTCGAGGATCATCACCGAGTCGGCCTTGCAGCCGGGTTTCATCACCCGCGCCACCGCCGAAATCATCCAGCGCTTGCCGACCTTTGAGCTGTAGTCGCAAGCCGGCACGCCCATCACGTCGGTGAGCCAGGCTTCGAGGCGTGGTACGCGGTCCCATTCCAGCTTTTTCAGGTACTCGCGCACCGGGTGAAACGCGTGGTCGTGAGCAACGACGCTGACGGCCTCGATTACGTGCGAGGACTTCACGCGCAGGTTGTACTGCTGCGCGAGCCACTTCATGACGCGCACGTCATCGATGTCGGCCCACTCGCCGGTGCCGCCGCCATACGGGGCAGCACGGAGCTTGACGATCTTCGAGCTGAAGGCGCTGTAGCTGATCACACCGGCCCAGCGTTCATCATGGGCGAGAATCAGTTCGACGTTCTGCATGTGCGCGATCAAGGCGCCGCTCTCACTGCGAGCGAGTTGATCTTTCCAGCCACCAGCCGCCGGCGGACGCACCACGGCCAGCACCTGACGACGTACCGCCTCCAAACCTTCGGCGACGTGCAGGTCGTTGAAGTCGGTCCACTTCTCGTGACGCTCAACCGAGAAGATCGGCGCGACCACCTGGGCGCCGACGATCAGCGCGGCGTTGCTCGCCTTCTCCTCGCCGGGGTTCCAGGCATCGCCGTTGGGCTTTTTGGTTTTCCAGTCATCGTCACGGCAGATGATCAGCGGGCAGCCGGCGAAGCGCTCGCGCATGGCCTTGCACACGGCCAACAGGTTGCCCGCATCGAAGGCCACCGCCACAGCGAGCGATGTCGCCATGTGCAGGCTGGCGCCGGTGGCGTAACCCTCGCAGACCAGTACTGGTTCGCCCGGCTCAGGGTGCGGACCGAGCAGGTGAAAGGTGCCCTCCTTCGCCATGCCGTATGGCCAGTAGGATTTGTCGCGACCGGTGTCTTCCTGCTTGTTCGGGAAGATCACCTGCAGGCCCATGATCTGGTCACGAGCATTGTTCATTGGAACCAGTACCGCGCCGGTGCGCGGCGCGTAACGTACCTTGATGCCGACGATCTGCTTGCGGTCCAGGTAATCGCTGCGTCCGGTGGTGGGCATGCGCTCGAACAAACCCTGCGCCCTTTTCGCGGCCCGCCGCGCAGCGTTATTCGCGATTTCGGCGGCGCGGCGCTTGGCTTCTTCCTGGCGGGCGCGCATCACTTCACGCTCTTCGGGGGACATGCGACCGGCCTTGACCTTGATCTTCTGTGTCTCGCCCGAACGCCAGTCACCGAAGGCGCCGAAGATCAGGGTGTCACCCTTCTCCGTGCGCTGCTCGTGGACCACGTACCAGCCGTTCTTTTCCTTGCCCTTGTCCTGCGATGTCTTGCAACGGGTCAGCTTGCCGAACACCAGCGGTTGCGCTGGCTCCAGACCGTAATCGGCGAATTGGCCCAATACCTCATCGAGCATGCTGAATCCCCCGCTCAGACAGGGATTGGCAGCTGATGCACTGCGAGCAACCCGGTGAGGCCAGGCGACGGGCTTCCGGAATCGGATCGTCACACGCTTCACAGAACAGCAAGGAATGGGCAGCGCTTTCTGCTTTGGCAGCGCTGCGCGCGGCCATGGCCTGATCGATGCGTTCCTGCACCAGATCGTTAGCGAAATCGGCGATATCAGCCACGGTCAGCACCTCGCGTCGTTTGGTTGACGTAGGTGGCGCGGTTGAACAACCCGAGCAGACCTTGAATACCCCGGAACACCTGCAGACGAATAGCAGCCAGTTCCTGATCAGTCACCACACCGTCGCCGATGCTCTTGGCCCAGGTCTCGGCCAGATCCGCGACCTGGCGGAAGTATTCGGCGATACCCGTGGTCAGGGTCTCGGGCATATTGTTGGTGTAGGTGTCGGCCAGTTCCTGCCAGACCGTGTCACCGACCAGCGCATGCACCGCATCGAGAATGCGGCGATCCTTGGTCAGTTCGAGGATCTCGCCAAACTCCTGAATATTGATGGAGTGGCTCGGATGGGTCGGCGACAGCTTGTGCTGCAGCGTGGTCGGGTTACGACCTGTCGTGGCAGCGATGGCAGCAGCGCCGCCCGGGTAATCGCGAGCGGCGTGGTACAGCGCTAAATCGAGCGGCAGGATTTCCCGCTGCGCCCGTTCCAGAGAACTGAGAGCAATTCGGCTCATGGCATTAATCCTAAAAGTTGCCAGTGCCGCGCGACAGAAGTTGGTGATACATTTGCCGCGTGGTCTGGAGAGGCCCAAAGCCGGCTAGGTTCGTAAGACCAACACCGGCACCGTGCCGGGGCGAACAATCCGTTGTTCACCCCTGGCGCAACAGCTGCCAGCTCTGTGGTAAGAACGGCAGCAACACCAAGGCTTCCGAGCCTTGGAAACGCGATGAAAGTCGGCGGCATGTGGTGTGCTCGCCTTCCGACATCGCGATCCGACAGCATTGTGGTGATGCTGTCGGGAGGAACTGGGCGACCCTTGGGTCGCCTTTTTTCTATGCAGCTTTGGACGGTTCATTCACAGGGGGAAAAACCTCATCAAGAGTACATGGGGCCCCGAGCTTGTTGAGAGCAACGACGATTGATCTGCACTCCGCTAGTCCTGCAGTTCGTCGTCCGGCTTCGTAATTGCTGACACGCGCTTGGGTCCATCCCAAAGCGAAAACTAAATCCCGCTGCTTGATGCCTGCCTTCTCTCGATGGTGAGCGATTAAGTTCATGGCGTTCTCCAATAATCCGCCGCCATCTTAATCACGATACGCAGACATTTCAACACGCAAAGTGATGATAAAGAATTTCAGTGCGTGGTAAAAAAAGCACATGAACACATTAGGCTTACGAATCAAGCAATACCGCAAAGCTAAAGGCATGAGCCAGCAGGCTCTTGCATACGCTTGCGGGTGGGAATCGCAATCACGCATAGGAAACTATGAGAAAGGCGCTCGCCAACCCAACCTTCAAGATCTTGAAAAAATCTCGGCCGCACTTGGGGTGTCATTCCCCGACTTGGTAGCGGGACGAGATCGTTCAGAAATTGAGTCATACCCCGATGCAATCCAAGGCCGAGTGCGATCCGAAGATCGCTTGGTTGCGCAATACGGACGCTCGAAAGATAAGGGGCAACCTGTTAGTAGCAATGTTGGCTGGGCTAAGGACGGAAGAGTACCGGTGTTAGGAAACGCTCAATTAGGAAATGAAGGTTTTTTCGAGGCGCTTGATTTCCCGCCTGGACACGGCGACGGATACTTGAATATCCATAGCGATGACCCTGACGCTTATGGTCTGCGGGTCACTGGCGACAGCATGATGCCGCGCATCAAACATGGCGAATTCGTCCTCATAGAGCCCAACAAGAACTTCTACAGCGGAGACGAGGTCATGGTTCGTACGTCTTCGGGGCGAACCATGATCAAAGAATTCATTTACTTGCGCGATGGAATGTACAGACTGGATAGCGTCAATACGGATCACGAGAGCATCCACCTACCAGAGCAAGAGGTTGAGGAAATTCACCTTGTAGGCGGAATTCTCAAATCATCACGCTTTCTACATAGTGCCGCCACACCTTAAGCACGATATGTGTTGACACCGGCAAGCACGATACGTGATATTTGCCTCACTCTTTACCACAGAGCGAGGCAATACTCATGCGCACTACCGCAACCCTGCATGTCCATCCGGCATGCGTCAGCAACCGCAAACTGATCGAACAGCTGCAGCTCGCCACGGGCTGTCTGGTCATCATTCATAACAGCAAACCCAAGCTTGTCGCCAAGTCCTGCCAGCCCTCTCCTATCGATCCAAACGGTGGAGGGCGCGCGGCATGATCAAGTACAAGATCGACAACCGCACCCTGCAGTTGCTCAATGCCCAGGTCAACCTGACCGAGACCTTCAACCACGTCCTGCGCACAGCACCGAAGCGTGAATGCCTGGCGTTCCGCCTCAAGGCTGAGCGCGGCACAGTGGAAAGCACTTTTGTCGTCGAGCTGGGCAGCGAACGCCACACGCTGACCCTGCAGAACGAAAAGAGGATGCACCTCAAACTGGCCGACTTCATTGAGGAGATAGCCAACGGTCCGTTCGACACGAGCAACTCCAGCGACCTAGTGCATCTCCCGCATGCCGATCGTCAATACGGTCGCTTTGAAGTTCAGGACAAGCAGCGCGTGTTCGAACTGGTGCACACCGGCGGCGTGCTGAGCCTCGACATGGGCCTCGAACTTCCCCTGCATGTGGCGCTGCATCGTACCCGTTCGCGCCGCGGCGTTACCGCCATCTTGAGCATCGGCAACAAGAGTCCGCATACGCGCTGCTTCACCTTGTACAACCCCGATGCCGAGATCTACGCAAGGCTCATTGAGTCCATCAACCACCTTGCAGCAGCAGCCACTCCTGCTGCGCACGCGGCTTGAGGTAGAACGCTATGGAACGCACCCTCGCCCAAGCAGCCGCTCAACTCGGCCTCACTCGCCCCAAACTGATCGCCCTCATGCGGGAAAAAGGTTTGCTCAAGGGAAACCTGCCGGCGGACCCGAAGCGCGACAAAGCGTACCTGCGGGTCAAGGACAGCCCCTGGTATGACGAAAAATACGGAATGCAGTACAGCCAGTCGACCCGCGTCATGCAAGCCGGCATCCGCTGGCTGGCCGAGCAGTTGGACATCGATCTACCTGCCATCCCGGCAGATCGCCGTGACGTGGCCTAGGGAGTACGCCCGCCAGATCGTTGCTATGCGCACACGCGAGGAGCGCAACGCCGCGCTCCTCGAAGTGCCCGAACATCTGCGCGAGCTGACCAGACGCCACTGCCTGAACGCCTGGAACCACCCGGCACGACAACAACGCAAGGAGGCTCGACAAGGCCATGAGTAACGCTGCACAGAATCCCCTTCGCCTGCATCCGGCGCCCGAATCGGCCACCGTCGAACTGCTCTATCGAATCTTCGGTGACGTCCTGATCCCGCTCGAAAAAGTCCGCGAGCAGTACTTTCGCAATCTCAACGAGCAGTCGTTCGTGACGGAGATCAACAGCGGTCGGATCCAGCTTCCGATAACCACGCTGGACACCAGCCGCAAGGCGCTTAAGTACGCACACATCCGCCACGTTGCCTCGCTGATCGACATCCGCGCCTACAAGGCTGATGAAGACATGCAGCGACAGCAGGACGGCCAACGCCATGCCGCCCCCACACCACTGACGGCTGTCACCACCAGCCAACGACAATCCTAGGAGCACACCACATGATTACCCCAATACAAATCGGTGCACTCGTCATCCTGATAATTCTGGCCGCTCTGCTGCTCTGGGGCGGTTACATCATGGGCCGCAGCGATGGTCTGGAGACCGGCCTGCGCGAGGGTGAAGACATCCAGCGCGCCGCAAGCGCCAAAACCATCCGCGAGCTTCGGGCCTCACTGCAGTTCATCCGAGCCGATCACATTCGTTTGGCACAAACCTGCAAACGACTTGAAGCAGGTCCCTTCTTCGGCCCGGCCGAACACCAGACGCTGGTAGCCATCAGCGAGCTGCTGCGTATCGCGGCCGAGACCTTCAGCGCTTTTCGTACCGGAAAGAAACTTGAACGTGATGCTCGATCCCTTCGCGAACAGGCGCTCGCGATGGCAGCAGGAAGCTTGCCGCCGGCCTTGGAGGACGAACACTCCAATCAGCCAGCACCTTTGAAAAACGCTTTAGGACTTCGCAAGGAGGCAGCATGACTATCCAGTTTTTAAGCCATGAGCAGGTATGCGAATTGACCGGTGCCAAAACCAAAGCAGGTCAGATCACTGTTTTAAAGCGAAACGGGATCCGCCATACGATAAAACGGAATGGATGGCCATGCGTCGTGACTTCAGCGCTAACAGGAACTACCACCACATCGGAAACGCCGAAGTGGCAGCCACGTTTGGTGGGATAGATGGGACGAAGACCAACGAAACCGGGGAGCATTCCCCGCTTGCGTGAGAGAAAGCGCGGCAATACAACCTACTACCTGTATGACACCGGTGGAAAACCGCGCAAAGAAATCCCCTTGGGTACTGACTATGGCCTTGCCATTTTAGAGTACGCAAAACTGGAGAAAAGCCGTGTGTCTGAGGCCTTAATGCAAGAAGTATTAACCTTTGCATACGTTGCCGAGCTCTATATGAAAGAGATCGTCCCAACCAAAGCCCATGCCACTCAAAAGGACAACGTGCGCGAACTGAAAAACCTTCTGCTGTTCTTCAACGATCCGCCCGCCCCGCTTGAAGCGATCGAACCGAAACATGTCAGTCAGTACCTTCGTCACCGGGGCAAAACAGCACCAGTTCGCGCGAATCGAGAAAAGGCCTTACTTAGCTCCATTTGGAACTTTGCTCGAGAGAATGGTTACACGTCCCTGGCAAACCCCTGCGCCGGGATAAAGGGCAATAAGGAATATGGGCGCGACGTATATGTCGAAGACGACGTTCTTGCCAAAGCATATCAGTACGCCGATCAACCACTGAGAGATGCCTTAGACCTGTTCTATCTGACAGGTCAAAGGGTGGCCGACACATTGAAAATGGATGAGCGAGACATAAAAGAAGGAAAGCTTGCCGTCCAGCAGGGGAAGACTGGTGCGAAACGAAGGATCGAGATTATTGGAGAGCTAAAAATCGTGATAGATCGAATCATGGCTCGCAAGTCTGGCTACAAAATCAGATCAACACGCCTGGTAGTAATCGACTCTGGACAGCCGATGACGACGAGCATGCTCAGGAAAAGGTTTGATGACGCCAGGGAGGCAGCCGGGATTCCGAAAGCAGAATTTCAGATGCGGGATTTACGAGCAAAAGCGGCAACCGACAAAGAGGAATCAACAGGGAGCATTCGCGAAGCTCGAGACCAACTGGGGCATACAACTGTCGGGATGACGGAGCAGTATATCCGGATGCGTAAGGGCATGAAGGTAACCCCTACAAAGTGACTAACGGTCACGAATTGCGGAAAAGTTCTTTTGATTGCGGAAAAAAAAATTAAGGGCTTGCACGAGATATGTCATGCAAGCCCTTGATATTTATGGTGCCCGAAGCCGGAATCGAACCGGCACGCCCTTACGAGCGGGGGATTTTAAGTCCCATGCGTCTACCAGTTTCGCCATTCGGGCGGTAGCGCTTTGTTGCTGTTTTCAGCGGCTTGCTCGCAATCCAGGGAGGATGCAGGCTTCAGCAGCCGAGCGGGAAATATATACATCACTTCCCGGTGAAGCAAGTTTGCAATGGCCGTTTTTCAAGACTAAATCTTGCAGCGCACTGAAAATAAAAAAGCTCCGTAAATCATGGATCTACGGAGCTTGTTTATAGTGGAGGCCGAGGTCGGAATCGAACCGGCGTAGGTGGATTTGCAATCCACTGCATAACCATTTTGCTACTCGGCCTCAAAGCATTTGCTGTCAGTAGCACAACAACAAACACGTACAAATTGGAGCGGGAAACGAGACTCGAACTCGCGACCCCGACCTTGGCAAGGTCGTGCTCTACCAACTGAGCTATTCCCGCTTGGTGGTGCGCATTCTATAGAATTAAGATGCTCCGTCAACCCCTTGATTCAAAAAAGTTTTATTTCTTTTCTACATCAGTCTTCAGATGTGGCCAGGCGGCGCGAAGGTATTGAACCATCGACCACAAAGTCAGGCCAGCAGACACCAACAGCAAGGTATAGCCCAAGATAACCCAGAAATTGAAATCCTTCGGATGAGCCAACAGGATCACCAGCGCGAGCATTTGCGCAGCGGTTTTCCATTTGCCCAGATTCGATACAGCCACGTGCGCTCGAGCACCGAGTTCGGCCATCCATTCACGCAATGCGGAAACGACGATCTCGCGACCGATAATCACCGCCGCTGGCAGCGTAAGCCAGAGATTGCCGTGCTCTTGAACCAGCAGCACCAACGCAACAGCGACCATGAGTTTGTCAGCGACCGGATCAAGAAACGCTCCAAACGGAGTACTTTGCTCCAGGCGGCGGGCCAGATAACCATCCAGCCAGTCCGTAGCTGCCGCAAAGGCAAACACCGAGGCGGAGGCCATGTAACTCCACTGATAGGGCAGATAGAACAGCAAAATGAAGATCGGGATGAGCAGAACACGTAAAACGGTAATCAGATTAGGGATATTCATCGGCACAACTGGCTACGAGGTGAAGGGGCATTCTACTCGCTATGCAGGTTCGCATAAATCGACTCTGCGAGCTTTTTACTGATCCCCGGGGCTTTCGCGATCTCTTCGATGCTTGCACGAGTCAGCTCCTGCAATCCACCAAAATGTTTCAACAAGTCGCGACGACGGGTCGGCCCCACGCCGGCAACGCCTTCCAGCGTTGACGTACGGCGGGTTTTTCCACGACGTGCGCGGTGTCCGGTAATTGCAAAACGGTGTGCTTCATCGCGGATCTGCTGAATCAGGTGTAGCGCCGGCGAGTCACCGCGCAAGGTGAATTCGTGCGCTGCATCATTCAGATACAACGTTTCAAAACCAGCCTTGCGTGTTGCACCCTTGGCGACACCGAGCAGGATCAGGTCCGGCACGGCCAACTCATTGAGCACGTCGCGGGCCATCGATAGCTGACCTTTGCCACCGTCGACCAGCAGAATGTCCGGCAACTTGCCCTCGCCGTCCTTGAGCTTGCTGAAACGTCGGGTCAGGGCCTGATGCATGGCGGCGTAATCGTCGCCCGGCGTGACACCTTCGATGTTGTAGCGACGGTAATCCGATTTGATCGCGCCTTCCGGGCCAAAGACCACGCAGGAAGCGACCGTCGCCTCGCCACTGGAATGACTGATGTCGTAACACTCCAGACGCTGTGGCGGCTCATCCAGGTTCAGCACTTCAGCCAAGGCTTCAAACCGCGCCGCAGTGTGCTGACGATTGGCCAGACGCGCACCCAACGCCTGCTCGGCGTTGGTGACAGCCAATTGTTGCCAGCGCGCGCGCGTGCCACGTACCCGATGACTGATAGCCAGTTCGCGGCCGCGCAATTCATGGATAGCCTCGATCACCGTCAGAAAATCTTCGTGCATGACGTTGACGATCAGCTCGCTGGGCAGGTCGCGCTCCGGGCTGCTGATGAAGTAATGACCGAGAAACGCCGCCATGACTTCAGAAACGTCTTCATCAATACCGACCTGCGGGAAGAAGTTCTTGCTGCCCAACACCCGTCCGCCACGGACACTGATCAAATGCACACAAGCGCCGCCCGGGTTGACGAAGGCTGCGATGACATCGATATCGCCCGTGCCACCCTCCATGCTTTGTTGATCTTGCACACGGCGCAGCAGAGCGATCTGATCACGCAACTCGGCGGCGCGCTCGAACTCGAGGTTGATCGCCGCCTCTTCCATCGCGGTGGACAGCTCGTTGGTCAGCGCATGACTGCGCCCTTCGAGGAACATCACCGAATGACGCACGTCGTCGGCATAAACATCAGGCTCAACCAAGCCGACGCAAGGCGCCTTGCAACGCTTGATCTGATATTGCAGGCACGGGCGGGTGCGGTTCTTGTAGTAACTGTCTTCGCACTGGCGAACGAAGAACGTCTTTTGCAGAAGGCTCAGACTTTCACGGATGGCGCCAGCACTTGGATAAGGCCCGAAATATTTGCCCTTGGCCTTCTTTGCCCCGCGGTGAATGCTCAGACGCGGGAATTGGCCGTCAGACAAAAACACATACGGATAGGATTTGTCGTCGCGCAACAGAATGTTGTACGGCGGCCGCCATTCCTTGATCAGCGTCTGCTCTAGCAGCAGTGCTTCGGTTTCATTGGCGGTAATGGTCGTTTCGACCTGGGCAATGCGCCCGACCAGTGCAGCCGTCTTCGGCGCCAGGCCGGTTTTGCGAAAGTAGCTGGCCAGTCGCTTCTTGAGGTTTTTGGCCTTGCCGACGTACAACAGGCGCGCATCGCTGTCGAACATGCGGTACACGCCGGGGCGACCGCTGACGGTCGACAGAAAGGCACTGGAATCGAATGTTTCAGTCATGTCAGAGGCTGGCATCAACCATGCCGTGACGAACCGCCAAAAGTGTCAACTCGACGTCGCTGCTGATCGAAAGCTTCTCGAAAATACGGTAGCGATAGGTGTTCACGGTTTTCGGTGACAGGCACAACTTGTCAGAAATGATCTGTACCTTCTGACAGCCGACAATCATCAATGCGATCTGGATTTCACGCTCGGACAAGGCATCGAAGGGTGAATCATTGGACGGCTGAAAGGACTTGATCGCCAATTGTTGGGCAATCTGAGGGCTGATATAGCGTTGGCCGGCAAATACCAAGCGAATGGCCTGAACCATTTCCGGCAACCCGGCGCCCTTGGTCAGATACCCCGCAGCGCCAGCCTGCAGCAACCGTGTAGGAAAAGGGTCCTCTTCACACACCGTAACCGCGACTACCTTGATGTCCGGATGACTGCGCAACAGCTTGCGCGTGGCTTCGAGGCCGCCGATGCCGGGCATCTTGACGTCCATCAGGACCACATCGGGCTTCAACTCTCGGGCCTTGATCAGGGATTCTTCCCCGGACTCGGCCTGGCCAACCACCTGCAAGCCATCAATATCGGCCAGCATCCGTGTAATGCCCGTACGAACGAGATCATGGTCATCGACCACTAGCACCCTAATCAAGCAGACACCTCGCGATATGGTCTTATTGGGATGCCGGACACCTTAGCAAAAAGTGCCCGACAGACCTAGCGGCAAGCGTCATTTAAAAAGTTTCAAACCGTCATCAAGGCTTGCCGGCCGTGGGTTTCAGAGCACAGGTGTACTGATATCGAGCTGCATGCGCAGGAAACACTCGTCCTCGCCCTGCACGTGTAGTCCTTTTCTCTCATACAATTTTTTTGCCGGATTATTTCCGAACACTGTCAGGCGTAACGCTGGGCGCCTTTCTTGCCGGGTCATGTCGATAATCTGATCGATCGCCCAGGAACCTGCGCCCTGCCCCTGAAAGGCTTCAGCCATTTGCAGCTCACGAATATACAGTGCCCGCGCATCCCGGCTCAGACTGAAAAAACCTGCCGGCGCCTCATCAATTACGATCAGCCAGTTCTCACGCCCCGACCATGCCACGTCGAACGCCTCGTCCTGCCACAACAGCTCATGATGAATGTAGTAACGCAACATGTTCTGACAGGTTAGATCGCGGGCAAACGCCAAGTCTTCAGGTGTCGCGCGACACATACGAAATCTCATCCTGCCTCCATCACGGGACTCACCCGCCCCCGTCATCTGCGGGCAAAAGCGGAGTGTGTCACAACGCTTGCTGCACTCAAGCAATAGGTGTTTCATTGGCTGCTCGATAGCATTTTCTGATTGCTGAGGCGTGTCGGCCTCTAGTAAGCTCGGCGCATTCATCGGAGACAAGCCATGTTCAATGCCCTCTCACAGCTTCATACCGCCAGCGCACTGCGCTCGGTTGCGGCTGCCCGGGCGAATGACGTTTGCACTCCGGTCAGCTTTTATTTTGGGTATTGGTTTAGCCACTGGCGCGCCTGATACCCACACGGCGCCCAAGTAAACGGGTCGCCTACCAGAGATTTCTCAACCCCCGGTCGGCTTCCCGACCGGGGGTTTTGTTTTTTCAGGCCCCACACTTTTTCAGCAACACACCAGACACTTTTGAGGATTCACGAAATGAACTACGCCACTTATTACCGTTACGACAGCTTTAGCGCCTGGCGATTTACCAGCCTCCGCTCGGGACAGCCTGCCGCCTCCGATCGGTCACCCACAGGTGGCAAACACGCAAACGTAGCCAATACGGCCAATTGTCGAACACCCCAGTAGGGCTGAGCGAGCGGGAAGCACCCGCCGTCTGCCCAGGAAGACCGAATATGAACTCGTCCGTTTCTGCACTGCCATTGTCCACCCTCACTTGCGCCAACGAAGCCCTGACCCAGCGTCTGCCCAGCTCGTTGCAGCTCAAACAGCAATTGCCACTGAGCAACGCTTTGAGCCAACAAGTAGCCGCCCACCGCCAGGCGGTTCGCGAAATCCTCAACGGTGAAGACCAGCGCCTGCTGGTAATTGTCGGCCCTTGCTCAATCCATGACCCTCAGTCCGCCCTTGAATACGCCGGCAAACTCGCTCGACTGGCTGAAGAAGTCAGCGACGAAATGCTCCTGGTGATGCGTGCCTACGTCGAAAAACCGCGCACCACCGTCGGTTGGAAAGGTCTGGCCTACGACCCGCATCTGGATGGTAGTGATGACATGGCCGGCGGCCTGTCACTGTCCCGCGAGCTGATGCTGGAAATGATCCAGCTCGGCTTACCCGTGGCGACCGAATTGTTGCAACCGATGGCAGCCGGCTACTTCGACGATCTGCTCAGTTGGGTCGCGATCGGCGCACGCACCACTGAATCGCAAATCCATCGCGAAATGGCCAGCGGCTTGAGCATGCCGGTGGGCTTCAAGAACGGCACCGACGGTGGCGCAACCGTTGCAATCGACGCCATGCGTTCGGCAGCCCATCCCCATCGGCATTTTGGTGTCGACAGCCAAGGCCACCCGGCCATCATTCAGACACCCGGTAACCCTGACACCCATCTGGTGTTGCGCGGCGGCCATCAGGGGCCAAATCATGATCGCGAGAGCGTGGCGCGGATTAACGCCGACCTGAATCGACTGAAAATCCCAAGCCGAATCATGGTCGATTGCAGCCATGCCAATAGCGGCAAGGATCCGCTGCGCCAACCAGCCGCTTTCAACGAAGTGCTTGAGCAGCGCTTGCAGGGCGATCGTTCTTTGATCGGCATGATGCTGGAGTCGCATCTGTTCGAAGGTTGCCAGCCATTGAGTGCATCGCTGCATTACGGTGTTTCGATCACTGATGGCTGCCTGGGTTTCAGCGCAACCGAGCAACTGTTGCTCGATGCCGCTCAACTTCTTGGCGCGCAAGCCACAGGCTGATTGCAAGAGCGGCCCTCCGGTTGGTCAAAAAACCGGAGGGCAAATCGCGCTTGAGCTACGCCTCGACCCGCACCTGTGTTACCGCAGACACCTGACTGACATCGTCCAGTCGCTCGACCGTGTAGGCAACACGAACGGTCGACCCATGGTGCTCACGCCAAAAGCGCTGCGGAACGATGAAAATCAGCGGTTTTCCCGCTGTTTCGCGAGTGATTTCACGGTCGTCCCGGTGATTGAAGTATTCGCCGTCACACTTGAGATAGACCAGCTCACCTTCTTGCGTCCGGGCATTACCGATCACCACGGTGACGCCATCAATCGAATCTTCCGTCAGTAGCACGCCATCCTCAGCTTCAAGCACATCAGGCGCATCCAACTCGCCACGCAGCAATGGCGTGATGAGAATTCTCGCTGGCTCGGATTCGCGCACCACTCCACTCGCCTGCTCAACTCGGTAACGTACCGATACCTCGCCACCAAGATGTGCCGCGATGTATTCAGGCGCGACCCAGAATGAAAGGACATCGGCGACTGCGAAGGCTTCGACCTTCAATCGATCGCTGAACGACAGGGGCGATGCGTCGCCAGACCACAGCAACGAAACCTGGTCGCCGGCAGTCATCCGCGCGTATGGCTGAAGCGTAATGAGTACGCCATCGGCTGCACGTGCCGGGTCCAGCGTCCCGCCGCTGGCACCTTCGACATGCGGCGCCAGCAACTGCGCCCGCGTATCGCCCACAGACAATTGCAGGCGCGCAGACGCTGCGGGTTCGGACAAGGCTGTACTGACGAGTGTCCAGTAAACCTCTAGTGAACCGCCATCCAAAGCCGCGACATGCATGCCCTTGATAACGAAAATGACGTCTTTGCCAACCTGAGCTTCGCTGACGAAGCGCACCATTTCATGCTGATAAACGTAGCCCTCGATATCCAGGCCGTCCCAGTTCAACTGCAGTTGATCACCGCAGGCCATGTTTGCATACGGGGCGATACGGACGACGATCTTGCTTTGCGAGGGGTCGAGGACGGCGCCCTCCAGCGCATCGAGCGTTGCTGCAGGCAACAATTCAACTGTCTTGCTGGCGCTGGCTGGGTGGCGCATCCGGTAACAAAACTCGATCTCATGCGTGTTCATTCGCAGTTCCATTCCTTGGACAAAACGCTGTCTTCATTGACGGCGTCGATAGCCAACATTGAACGCCTTTGAGGGCGCTCTGCCTATCAGCCCAATTCGCCGCATCCATGGCGCAAAAGCTGTGGGTCCGGTAGGCAACTTACGCGAGATCGAGTTGCTTCCAGCAGGAGACGGCCAGAACTTCCGATTTGGATTTCAACTGTTTCCGAAACTTCTCACGACCACTAGTCCAGATTCAACGGCCAATTGAAGCCTCTTCGTACCTCTTCAACGAGTTGTGTGTTTTAGAGTGGCCCGCAGACTCCCCAATGAACTTCTGCGAAAAAAGGTAAGAACATGCAACGGAATGCTGTAACTCGTTACCCCATCCTTCTGGTACACGGCCTGTTCGGATTCGAGCGTATTGGCCATTTCGAGCTGTTTCACGATGTCAAGGAAGCACTGAAAATGGCTGAAAACCGAGTGTTTGTTCCCCACCTCTCCGCCACCCACAAGAACGAAGTGAGAGGTGAACAATTGCTGGCGCAGATTGATCGTGTCCTGCGAGGCACAGGTGCCCGCAAAGTCAACCTCATCGGCCACAGCCAGGGCGCACTGGCTGCTCGATACGCTGCGGCGATTGCACCACACACCGTTGCCTCGGTAACTTCGGTCAGTGGTCCAAACCATGGATCGGAACTGGCTGACTTCCTGCGCAAGGCACTGGTTCCTGGGCGCTTGCCGGAAGTAGTCGCGCAAAACGTTGCAACGCTGTTTGCCGATTTCCTTTCACTGCTAAGCGGTAGTGTCAACCTGCCGCAAAATGCGTTGGCGGCGCTCAATGCACTGACAACCGAGGGCGTGGGCACCTTCAACGACAAGTTTCCTCAGGGCCTGCCCAGCACTTGGGGCGGCGACGGCCCCGGGCAAGTCAATGGCGTGCACTATTACTCCTGGAGTGGAGTGTTGTCGGCAAACAGCCCGCCCAATCTCGACCCGATGCAAGGCGTTTACCGGGAGCTATCGCAATACTTCATGACGGAGGGTGAGCAGAATGACGGCTTTGTCGGGCGTTTCAGCTCTCACTTGGGGCAAGTGATCCGGTCCGACTATCCGCTGGATCACTTGAGCACTCTGCGCCGTCCTGTCGGCGGGCTCACCAGCCAGCTCGACCCGATTGCTCTTTACGTTGAACATGCCGCGCGCCTGCGAGCAGCGAATCTGTGATCAGGTAGTCGACAACCGCACGGAACTTTGCCGAGAATTCACCCACTGATTCCGGTAGGCTCCACACTTTACTGAAATAGATTGGAGAGTTTCCCCATGGCTAAAGCCACTGCCCGCCACATCCTTGTTGCCAGCGAAGACAAGTGCAACGAACTCAAGACCCAGATCGAAGGCGGCGCTGATTTCGCCGAAGTCGCCAAGGCTAATTCCACCTGCCCATCCAGCCGTCAGGGCGGCGACCTGGGTTCGTTCGGTCCTGGCCAGATGGTCAAGGAATTCGACGCCGTGGTCTTCAGCGCGCCGATCAACGTCGTGCAAGGCCCAGTGAAAACCCAGTTCGGTTATCACCTGCTGGAAGTGACCAGCCGTCAGGACTGATCCGTCGTCTGATTGCTATTCAACGGCCCACCTTTTGGTGGGCCGTTGTGTTTCAGTTACACATACGGCTGGCGACTGGTGCGCCTCTCGCGTACAACTTGCGCCTATCGATTATCCGGTTCCAAGGCTGACAATGCGATTGGTTTTCCCCACATTGATGCTCACCGCCCTCGCCCTGCTGTCGGGCGCCGCCGGTGTGAACGCGGCACCGCAACATGCATTGACCGTGTACGGCGAACCCGCCAAATACCCTGCAGGTTTCAGTCATTTCGACTACACCAACCCGCAGGCCCCCAAGGGCGGGACGATGCGCCGCTCGGCGCTCGAAATCGGTCACTTCGACCATATCCTTCCTTATATAGACAAAGGCATTGGCGTCAGCCAGATCGACGGCATGCTGTATTCGCCGCTGGCTCAGCGCTCGATGGACGAGCCCTACACCGTCTACGGCCTGGTTGCGCATAAGATGGAGCGCTCGGACGACGGCCTGTCGCTGCGCTTCTTCATTAATCCCAAGGCGCGCTTCGCCGACGGCAAGCCGATCACCGCCGAAGACGTGCGCTACACCTACGACCTGTTGATGACCCAGGGCAGCCTGCGTTATCGCACGCAGTTCGCCGACGTCAAAGGCGTCGAAGTGGAAGCGCCGCTGACCGTGCGCTTCGACTTCAAAAGCAATGAAAACCGTACCCTGCCACTGGATATCGCGACCCTGCCGGTGTTTCCCGAACACTGGTGGAAGAGTCGCGATTTTGCCGGCGGTGGTGGTTATGAACCGCCGCTGGGCAGCGGACCTTATCGAGTCGGCAAGATCGACTCGGGACGCAGCATCACGTTCGAGCGCAATCCCGATTGGTGGGGCAAGGATCTGCCGGTCAGTCGCGGCTTGTACAACTTTGACCATTTCAGCATCGAGTACTTCGGCGACACTGACGTCGCACGCCAGGTGCTGCGCGGTGGCGCCTATGACTACAACCGCGAGTTTTCCGCCACCGGCTACTCGATCGGTTATGACAGCCCGGCCCTGAGCGACGGGCGTTTGCAAAAAGCCCATCTGGCCACCGAAGCGCCGCAATCGGCCCAGGGCTTTGTGTTCAACCTGCAAAAACCGGTATTTCAGGATCGTCACGTGCGTCAGGCACTGGCCATGCTCTGGGATTTCGAATGGAGCAACCGGCAGATGATGCGCAACCTGTACATCCGCCAGCAAAGTTACTTTTCCAATTCCGATCTGGCAGCGCGAGAAATACCCGATGCGCAAGAGCTGAAAATCCTTGAACCGCTGCGCGGACAGGTTCCCGACGAGGTCTTCACAAAAGTCTTCGAGGCGCCGAAAACCGATGGCAGCGGCCTGATTCGCGACAAGCAATTGCAAGCCCTCGCACTGCTTGAGCAGGCCGGCTGGAAACCCGATGGCGATCAACTGGTAAATGCCGATGGCGAGCCGCTGAGTTTTACCTTTCTGGTCAGCCAGAACGGCATCGATCGCCTGTTGCTTCCCTACAAGCGCACGCTGAAGCAGATCGGTATCGACCTCAATATCCGCCGCATTGACGCCTCGCAATACGTCAACCGCTTGATGAACCGCGACTACGACATGATCGTCACCGGCTACCCCGTTACTACGTCTCCGGGCGGCGAGCTACTCAACTATTTTGGCTCGGCGTCCGCCAACGACCCCGGGGCCAACAACTACATGGTGTTGAAAAACCCGGCGGTCGACACGTTGATCAACGGCCTGATCCGCGCCTCGACCAAACCCGACATGCTGCACTACGCCCATGCGCTGGACCGGGTGCTGCAATGGAATTACTACTGGATCCCCAACTACTATCCGCCGGGCAGCTCGACGGTCTGGTGGAACCGTTTCGGCATTCCGTCCGTTCAGGCCAGCAATGACGAAGCCATCGAGAGTTGGTGGGAACTGAGCCGCACGCCGCTGACCAATCAACAGATGACCGCCGAGAAAATCACGCGTGGCAGACCCGGAGGGCCGCGCTGATGTGGGGTTACATACTGCGGCGTCTGCTGCTGATCATTCCGACGCTGGTGATCATTCTGCTGGTCAATTTCGTCATCATTCAAGCCGCGCCGGGCGGCCCGGTCGAGCAAGCGATCGCGCACTTACAGGGCATTGGCGGGACGAATGTCGGCGGCGGTTCAGGGGAGACCATGAGCGGCACATCCCGCGCCAGCCGTGGTCTCGACCCGCAACTGATCAAGGACATCGAAAAACAGTACGGCTTCGACAAACCGGCCCATGAACGCCTTTGGTTGATGCTGAAGAACTATGCACAACTGGACTTCGGCAAAAGCTTCTTTCGTGGTGCTACGGTCACCGACCTGATCCTGGAAAAAATGCCGGTAACCATCTCGCTCGGGCTGTGGGCGACGCTGATCACCTATCTGGTGTCGATCCCGCTGGGCATTCGCAAAGCCGTGCATCACGGCAGCCATTTCGATATCTGGAGCAGCACGGCGATCATTATTGGCTACGCGATGCCGGCGTTCCTGTTTGCGATGTTCCTCATCGTGGTGTTTGCCGGCGGCACGTCGCTGAACTGGTTCCCAGTGCGCGGACTGGTCTCGGACAATTTCGAATCGCTGTCGACCCTCGGCAAGATCGCCGACTACTTCTGGCATCTGGTGTTGCCAGTAACCGCGCTGGTGATCGGCGGTTTCGCGACGTTGACGATTCTCACCAAGAACTCGTTCCTCAACGAAATCACCCGACAATATGTAGTCACCGCCCGAGCCAAAGGTCTGAGTGAACGCCGGGTACTTTACGGACATGTGTTTCGCAACGCGATGCTGCTGGTTGTGTCGGGCATTCCTCAAGCCTTCATCAGTGTGTTCTTTGCCGGCTCCCTGCTGATCGAGGTGATCTTCTCCCTCGACGGCCTCGGTCGCATGAGCTACGAAGCGGCGGTTTCCCGAGACTATCCGGTGGTGTTCGGCTCGCTGTTCATCTTCACTTTGTTCGGTTTGCTGATAAAACTGATCGGCGACCTGTGCTACACCCTCGTCGACCCGCGCATCGACTTCGCCGCGAGGAACGCCTGATGTTCAAGCTCTCGCCTCTGGGCCGTCGCCGCTTCGAGCGTTTCAAGAAAAACCGTCGGGGCTGGTGGTCGTTGTGGTTGTTTATCGGCCTGTTCTTACTGACGTTAGGCGGCGAACTGATCGCCAATGACAAGCCTCTGATGGTCAGTTATCAGGGCCAGTGGTACTTCCCGGTATTCAAGCGCCACACCGAACAAGAGTTCGGCGGACAGTTACCCTTCCAGGCCGATTACCGCAGCGAATACGTGCAGAAACTGATTCGTAAGGACGGTGGCTGGCTGCTGTTTCCGCCGATCCCGTTCAGTGACGACACGCCCAATTACGACCTCAACAAACCGGCACCCAGCCCGCCCACGGCGGTCAACTGGCTCGGCACCGACGATCAGTCGCGGGATGTGTTGGCGCGGGTGATCTTCGGTGCGCGCGTGTCGATCCTGTTTGCGCTGATGCTGACGTTTGTCAGCGCCCTGATCGGCATCGCGGCCGGCGCCTTGCAAGGCTATTACGGCGGCTGGGTCGACCTGCTCGGGCAACGTTTGCTGGAGGTGTGGTCCGGGTTGCCGGTGCTCTACCTGCTGATCATTCTCTCCGGTTTCGTCGAGCCAAATTTCTGGTGGCTACTGGGGATCATGGCGCTGTTTTCCTGGCTGGCACTGGTGGACGTGGTGCGCGCCGAGTTCCTCCGAGGACGCAATCTGGAATACGTCAAAGCCGCGCGCGCCTTGGGTTTGACCGACCGCAAAGTGATTGTCCGGCACATCCTGCCCAACGCCATGAATGCAACGTTGAGCTACCTGCCGTTCATTTTGACCGGGGCGATTTCCACCCTCACGGCGCTGGACTTCCTCGGTTTCGGCATGCCGGCCGGCAGTGCCTCGCTGGGCGAACTGATCGGCCAGGGCAAACAGAACTTGCAGGCACCGTGGCTCGGGTTGACGGCGTTTTTCACGCTGGCGCTGATCCTTTCCTTATTAGTGTTCATCGGCGAAGCGTTACGTGACGCATTCGACCCACGATCCTGAAGCGTGACCATGACTGACAACCTGATTGAAATCCGTAATCTCAACGTCGCCTTCCATGGTCAAACCGTGGTGCGCGAGCTTTGCCTGGACATCCGTCCCGGTGAATGCCTGGCACTGGTCGGCGAGTCCGGCTCGGGCAAATCAGTTACCGCGCACTCGATCCTGCAATTGCTCCCCGAATGCGATGCGCAAACCACCGGCAGCATTCGTTATCGCGGACAGGAACTGGTCAGCGCCGATCCGAAGGTTTTGCGTGAACTGCGCGGTAACCGCATCGCGATGATTTTTCAGGAGCCGATGAGTTCGCTCAACCCGCTGCACACCATCGAGAAGCAGATCGGCGAAACGCTGTTGCTGCACCGCGGCCTCGGGGGCAAAGAGGCGCAAAAGCGCATCCTCGAACTGCTCGGACTGGTGGGCATTCAAAAACCCAAAGAGCGGCTCAAGGCCTATCCGCATCAACTGTCCGGGGGCCAACGGCAACGGGTGATGATCGCCATGGCGCTGGCCTGCGAACCGGAGTTGCTGATCGCCGACGAGCCGACCACAGCGCTTGATGTCACCGTGCAGCGCAAGATCCTGCTGCTGCTCAAATCCCTGCAACAACGCTTGGGCATGTCGCTGCTGTTGATCAGCCACGACCTCAATCTGGTGCGCAGCATCGCCCAGCGCGTCTGCGTGATGAAGGCCGGCGAGATTGTCGAGCAGGCGCCCTGCGAAACGCTGTTCACCGAACCGAAGCACCCTTACAGCTGCGTGCTGCTCAACGCCGAACCGGAAGGCGAAGCGTTGCCCCGGGATGAACGCGAGAACGTGCTCGAAGTCGATGATTTGCGGGTTGAGTTCGTCGTCGGTGGCGGGTTGTTTCAACGCAAGCAATACCTGCGCGCAGTGGACGGCATCAGCCTGAGCATCCAGCGTGGCAAGACCTTGGGCATTGTTGGCGAGTCCGGTTCGGGCAAGTCGACACTGGGTCAGGCGATCTTGCGGTTGCTCGATTCGCAAGGCAGCATTCGTTTTCAAGGCGAAGCTCTCGATGGCCTGAACCAAAAACAACTGCGACCGTGGCGCCGGCAGATGCAGGTGGTGTTTCAGGATCCGTTCGGCAGCCTCAGCCCTCGGATGTCGGTGGCGCAAATCATCAGCGAAGGTCTGGAAGTGCATTGCGAATCCAGCGCCGATGAATGCGATGAACAAGTGATCCGCGTACTCAAAGAAGTCGGCCTCGACCCCGAGAGCCGTCATCGCTATCCCCACGAGTTTTCCGGTGGGCAGCGCCAACGTATCGCCATCGCCAGGGCACTGGTGCTCAAACCGGCGCTAATTCTGCTGGATGAACCGACTTCAGCGCTGGATCGCACGGTGCAGAAACAAGTGGTCGCCCTGCTCCGCGACCTTCAGGAAAAGCATGGCCTGACGTATCTGTTTATCAGCCATGACCTGGCAGTCGTTCGCGCCTTGGCCCATGACATGATCGTGATCAAGGACGGCAAAGTGGTAGAGCGTGGCGCCAGCCATGAGGTGTTCGATTCGCCGCAGCATCCGTATACCAAAGAGCTGTTGGCGGCGGCGCATGTGGGGTAGGCATAATCGGCGTCCAGCTTGGAACCGAGTTGCGGCATTCGCGAGCAAGCTCGCTCCCACAGTTGAAATGCATTCCCCTGTGGGAGCGAGCTTGCTCGCGAAGAGGCCAGCACTGGCAACACACATTCAGGATCAGCCGCCATGAACACCACCGAAAGCCTCAAGGACTACCAACGGGTTCGCACGCTGGCGATCCGCTCGCTGTTCGAGATCATCGAGCAATCGAGCGAAGGCACGGTGATTGTCGATCGCGACGCCAACATCGTCTGGATGAACGAACGTTACGCCCGACGTTTTGGCCTTGAGTCTGCCGCAGTTGCGATCGGCAAGCCTTGTGAAAGCGTGATCCCCGGTAGTCTGTTGCGTGAAGTGGTGCGCACCGGACGGCCGATTCTGCTGGACATGCAGGACACACCGAAAGAACCGCTGGTGGTGATGCGTCTGCCGATTCACGACGATGCCGGCACGGTGATCGGCGCCATCGGCTTCGCCCTGTTCGATGAGTTGCGCAGCCTGTCACCGATGCTCAAGCGCTACCTGAGCATGCAGGAAGAACTGGCCTCGACCCGCTCATTGCTGCGCGCGCGGCAGACCAAATACAACTTTGCGCACTTCATCGGCACCAGCGCCGCCAGCCTTGAAGTCAAACGCCGCGCCCGTCGCAGCGCCAGTGCTGACTCGCCGGTGTTGCTGCTCGGTGAAACCGGTACTGGCAAGGAATTGTTGGCCCAGGCGATCCACAGTGCTTCGCCACGGGCGCACAAGGCTTTTGTCAGCATCAACAGTGCGGCGATCCCCGAGGCGCTGCTCGAAGCGGAGTTTTTCGGTACGGCACCGGGCGCCTTCACCGGAGCTGACCGCAAGGGCCGCACCGGTAAACTGCAAATTGCTCAGGGCGGCACGTTGTTCCTTGATGAAATCGGCGACATGCCGTTGCCGCTGCAAAGTAAATTGCTGCGCGTGCTGCAAGAGAAAGAGTTCGAGCCGGTGGGTTCCAACGAAGTGATCCAGAGCGACGTGCGGGTGATCGCCGCGACATCGACAGACTTGCAGGCGGCGATCAAACGCGGCGAATTCCGCGCCGATTTGTATTACCGACTCAACGTATTGCCGATCAATGTGCCGCCGCTGCGAGACAGGCTCGATGACCTGCCAGCGCTCAGCGAAGCCATTCTCGAAGAGCTGCGCAGCCAGCACGAACTGCACCGCGAAGCCTTGGCGTTGCTCGGGCAGCATGCCTGGCCGGGCAACATTCGCGAGTTGCGCAACGTGCTGGAACGGGCGGCTCTGCTCAGTGATGATTTGATACTTTCGCAGGACGACATTCGTGCGGCGATCGGGACGTTTACGCCGGTGGAGCGAGTCTGCGCACCCGTTGTTGAACCGTTTGCCGAGGAGACTTTCGCCCAAGCCCGAGAGCGATTTGATCGGCAGTTGATTCAGTCTGCGCTTGCGCAATGCGCAGGCAAGGTGCCGGAAGCGGCGGTTCGGTTGGGGCTTGGGCGATCGACTTTGTATAAGAAGATGCTGGCGTTGGGGATTGTCGAGTCTCAATAGAGAGATATTTATCTCCAAACAAAGACAGGATCATAAGCATCGCTGGCAAGCCAGCTTCTACAGGTTTATCTCAGTCCCTGTGGGAGCTGGCTTGCCAGCGATGACGTCGGCAAATTCAAAAAATCTCAAAATAGAGACAAAGTGCTCATCTAACGCCCTCAATTTAAAACAATTTTCATATATTTCAACAAGTTACATGTCTGGCACAAAAATCGCTAATGCCTCTCCCACACCTGTTTCAATCACAAAAATAACAATTCTGGAGAGACACACCATGAGTGTGATCATTGCCTTGGCAGCCCTCACGCTGCTGATGCTCGCGGCCTACCGTGGCTACAGCGTTATCCTTTTTGCCCCGATTGCTGCACTCGGCGCTGTCCTGCTGACCGATCCTTCTGCCGTCGCCCCTGCCTTCACCGGGGTGTTCATGGAGAAAATGGTCGGCTTCATCAAACTGTACTTTCCCGTGTTCCTGCTCGGCGCCGTGTTCGGCAAGTTGATCGAACTGTCCGGATTCTCCCGCTCTATCGTTGCTGCGGCGATTCGTCTGCTTGGCACCAAGCAAGCAATGCTGGTCATCGTGCTGGTTTGCGCCGTGCTCACCTACGGTGGCGTTTCGTTGTTCGTCGTGGTGTTTGCGGTTTATCCGTTTGCCGCGGAGATGTTTCGCCAGAGCAATATCCCCAAACGGCTGATCCCGGCGACCATCGCCCTCGGCGCGTTTTCGTTCACCATGGATGCCCTGCCCGGCACCCCGCAAATTCAGAACATCATCCCCAGCACCTTCTTTAATACCACTGCATGGGCGGCGCCGTGGCTGGGTGTGATCGGCACGATTTTCGTGTTCTGCGCCGGCATGCTGTTTCTCCAGCGTCAGCGCAACAAGGCTCAACGTGCGGGTGAAGGTTACGGCACCGAACTGCGCAACGAGCCGGAAACGGCCGAAGACTTGAAGCTGCCAAACCCGTGGCTTGCGCTGTCACCGCTGCTGGCGGTGGGCATTATGAACCTGCTGTTCACCCAGTGGATTCCGCAGTGGTACGGCAAGACCCATAGCCTCGCGCTGCCGGGCATGACCACACCGGTCACTACTGAAATCGCCAAACTGACGGCGATCTGGGCGGTACAAGCGGCGTTGTTGATCGGCATCCTCATGGTGCTGGTGTTCGGCTTTAAAGCGATTCGCAGCAAACTGGCCGAGGGCAGTAAAAGCGCGGTCAGTGGCGCGCTGCTGGCGGCCATGAACACCGCATCCGAATATGGTTTCGGCGCGGTGATCGCCTCGCTGCCGGGTTTTCTGGTGCTGGCCGACTGGCTCAAGCAAATCCCCAATCCGCTGGTCAACGAAGCGATCACCGTGACCCTGCTCGCTGGTATCACCGGCTCGGCTTCGGGAGGCATGAGTATTGCGCTGGCGGCGATGTCCGAGCAGTTCATCAGCGCGGCGCACGCGGCGAACATTCCGCTGGAAGTCATGCACCGCGTGGCCGCGATGGCCAGCGGCGGTATGGACACCCTGCCGCACAACGGCGCGGTGATCACGCTGCTGGCGGTTACCGGCCTGACTCACCGGGAAGCCTACAAAGACATTTTCTGTATTACGCTGATCAAGACCCTGGCGGTTTTCGTGGTGATCGGTACTTTCTACGCCACTGGCATTGTGTGAGGCATTGATGACAACTCTTTCTGGCAAGACCGCACTGGTTACCGGCTCCACCAGCGGTATCGGCCTGGGCATTGCCCTCGCACTGGCCAAGGCTGGTGCCAACCTGATCCTCAATGGTTTCGGCGATGCCTCCAAAGTCATCGCCGAAGTCGGCCAGTTCGGCGGCAAGGTCGGCCATCACCCGGCGGACGTCAGCGACCCGGCGCAGATCGCCGAGATGATCGCGTACGCCGAGCGCGAGTTCGGCGGCGTCGACATTCTGGTCAACAACGCCGGTATCCAGCACGTCGCGGCGGTGGAAGAGTTTCCGGTCGAGCGCTGGGATTCGATCATCGCCATCAACCTTTCTTCGGTGTTTCACAGCACGCGCCTGAGTTTGCCGAGCATGCGCGCCAAGGGCTGGGGGCGGATCATCAACATTGCCTCCGTCCACGGCCAAGTCGGCTCGACCGGCAAAGCGGCTTATGTCGCGGCCAAACATGGCGTGATCGGGTTGACCAAGGTGGTCGGCCTGGAAACCGCGACCAGCAACGTCACCTGTAACGCCATCTGTCCAGGCTGGGTGTTGACGCCACTGGTGCAGAAGCAGATTGATGATCGCGCAGCCAAGGGCATCGACCCGCAGCAGGCACAACATGATCTACTGGCAGAGAAACAGCCGTCGCTGGAATTCGTCACCCCGCAGCATCTGGGCGAATTGGTGTTGTTTCTGTGCAGTGAGGCTGGCAGCCAGGTGCGCGGCGCGGCGTGGAATATCGACGGTGGGTGGTTGGCGCAGTAGGCCAACGCGTTTCCCCTGTGGAAGCGTGATCCTGGTAAGTGTATGAATCAGATAAAAAGAGGCAACCAATGTCCGACGTCCTCTGGCAACCCGACGCCGACCGTATCGCCAAATCGCGCATGGACGCGTTCCGACGCTTCGTCAATCAGCGCCATTTGCTTAACCTTGACGACTACCCTGCCCTGCACCAATGGAGCATCGATCAGCGCGAAGCGTTCTGGCAGGCCATCGTTGACTTTTTCGACATCGGTTTCCATAGCCAACCCGACGCCGTCCTGCGCGAAGGTGCGCAAATGCCCAGCGCCGACTGGTTTCCCGGGGCAACGCTGAATTTCGCAGAACACTTGTTGCGCCGACGCGATGATGCTGTGGCGGTCGTGAGCGTGGCGGAAAACGGTCAGCGCGAGCAATTGACCTGGACCGAACTGGCCCGCGAGGTTGCGGGGTTTCAGGTCAGCCTGCAAGCGGTGGGCGTTGGCCTCGGTGACCGGGTGGCGGCGTGCATGCCCAACACCTGGCAGACGCTGGTAGCGATGCTCGCGACCACCAGCCTCGGCGCGATCTGGTCGTGTTCTTCACCGGACTTCGGCACCCACGGTGTGATCGACCGTTTCGGTCAAATCGAACCAAAAGTGCTGATCACCTGCGCCGGCTATCGCTATGCCGGTAAAGAGCTCGACCAGACCACCAAGCTCAATGAAATCCTTGCGCAACTGCCGTCGTTGCAACAGCTGATCATCGTGCCTTACGCGCGCTCGCAGGCTCGTGTGGAAGATTATCGAACGCTCGCCGATGTCACGCTCTGGGATGATTTCTACGAGCCGGGCGACGTGCCGTTTTTCGTCCCGGTGCCGTTCGCTCATCCGCTTTACGTGCTGTATTCCAGCGGCACCACCGGCGTACCGAAATGCATCGTGCACAGCACCGGCGGCGTGCTGCTGCAACACGTCAAGGAACATGGACTGCACGTCGACCTCGGCCCCGGCGATCGATTGTTTTACTACACGACGTGCGGCTGGATGATGTGGAACTGGCTGGTATCGGCGCTGGCCGTCGGCAGCGCCGTGGTGCTGTATGACGGTTCGCCCTTTCACCCAGGACCCGAGCGTTTGCTGGAGCTGCTTGAAGATGAACGCATCAGCGTGTTTGGCACCAGCCCAAAATTTCTTGCGACCCTGGAAAGCAGTGGCCTCAAGCCCCGCGAAAATCATGATCTGAGCACCTTGAAAACCTTGCTCTGCACCGGCTCAGCCTTGTCACCGCAGAGCTACGACTTCGTCTACCGTGACTTCAAACCTGACGTGTGCCTGGCCTCGATGTCCGGTGGCACCGATATCGTTTCCTGCTTCGTTAACGGCAATCCGCTGTCCCCGGTACGTCGCGGCGAGATCATGGGCAAGAGCCTGGGGATGGCCGTGGAGGTGTGGAATGACTCGGGGCAGCCGGTGATCGGCGAGAAAGGTGAGTTGGTGTGTACCCGGCATTTCCCGGCGATGCCGATCGGTCTGTGGAATGACCCGGATGGCGAGAAGCTGCGCAAATCCTATTTCAGCCTGTTCCCTGGCGTCTGGGCGCAGGGCGATTACGCCGAAGAGCTGCCCCACGGTGCCATGATGATTCACGGCCGCTCCGATGCCGTGCTCAATCCTGGCGGTGTGCGCATCGGTACGGCAGAAATTTACCGGCAGGTGGAGAAAGTCCCGCAAGTGCTCGACAGCGTGGCGATCGGGCAGCAATGGCAGGACGATGTGCGGGTGGTGTTGTTTGTGCGATTGAAGGACGGTGTTGAACTGGATGAAACACTGCAAGCGCAGATCCGCCAAGCCATCCGCGCCAACACCACACCTCGGCATGTGCCGGCGAAAATCGTCGAGGTCACAGACATTCCGCGCACGATCAGCGGCAAAGTCGTGGAACTTGCCGTGAGAAACGTGGTGCACGGACAGCCGGTGAAAAATACCGATGCACTGGCCAATCCCGAAGCGTTGGAGCAGTTTCGGGATCGATCAGAGTTGCAGGAGTAAACGCCGTACTCGCATTGAAAGTGCACCTCAAAAGATGCCGTTGGCTATCAGCGGGTAAAGCTCAGCAAGACCTCTCCGGTGACAATGCCATCTTGAGCATCTGCGACGGCATTCTTCATTGTTTCCACGTTACGCTTGAACTGCCAACTGTATTCCCCCGAAGCCTGGTCCAGCAGCAAAGCCATTAGCGCATGCGTGTCGGCATTCTTCAGGCTTCGGCTGGAGTCGTACTTTCCGTTGGTTTTCTCGGTGGCTGAACCCCTGAATATGCCGGAGACATTCAACACCGCAATAGATTGACCTCTGGGCTTGGAATTCGGCGGAATCTTAATATTGCCCTGCGCCAGATTGAGCAACGGTGCCACGTCCAATTCATAGGCATCGGCTGAACTCGCTTGCGTTCTCGACGCCGATGCTAACGTATCGAATTTCGAATCAGCGCGAGACAGAACATAAATCAGGTCATCGGCTATGACATCCAGACTGAGTTTTTCCTTATAAAAATGTTCTTGCAGGTTTTCACCAAAAAGCTCCAGGAACTGTTGAGGATCAGTGTCCGGACGCCCTGCTTTTCTCCATGCGTCGAATTGTGCGGAGTTTACAACCATTGTGCGGCGATCATCTTTGACTGCGTCTATCAAACAGCTGTTGATTGAAAAGCCGTAGCAATCGGTCTTTAGCAGTTTAAGGAATTGCAGCATGTTGTCGCGGCCCTGCGCGGAGCCTCCGAATAACAAACCTGACGCCAGATCAGTGTGAAAAGGATCGGTTTTTTGCCCAAGAGTCCTCAACGCGTTATCGATTTTACCCCGTGCTTTAGGCAGGGCCTGCTTAATAATATTCCGGGTGTAGACAGGCGGGAGCTTTCGAGGCTGCTTAAGCGCCCGCATAGCGTGGGAGAATTCGATATTCTTCAGTTTCGCCCCCCAGGCACGGCCAGAGCGATAGGCTGCAAAACAGTCAGCACCGTTTCGAACAGCTCGAATGTTCAAGGCATTGGAAGCCTTCCCTGCTGGTCGCCAAACGCCACGACCGAGCTTCGCATAGTCATTCACCTGCGGTAAATCAAAGGATTTCACTCTACCCATAGCTGTTCGCAGTTGAAATCTTGCTCTTTTCAGCACGTGTAATCCATTTCTACCCAACTGAGCTCCACTTCGCGAAAGTAGCTTCGAGCCAGTTAGAGCCATGTGACCGAAACCGTCCGCAGGGTTAAATACCGACACAAGGGTAATAGCAGCAAATTTCACCAGACTCGCGGCTTTTGAAGCAGTAGAGACCGATCTTGCAACCACGCTCAATATTTTGCTAGCAGCCCCAACAACGGTTCCAAGCAGTGCAATGACATCCATAATGCAGCCATACACACCACCCGCGACGCGGCTCTTGTCTCCGGACGCCAAGTCAGCGATACAGCCTCTAAAAGGAATAACCGAATTGAGAATAAACTCAGTTAACTGCTCGTTTTTTTCTCTGAGCTTTTCCAGAGGTGTTGGTACCATTGCAGCTTTCAATGCCTGGTCAAAAGAAATAGGCGGGTGAAACAAGATGATAAACTCTGCAATCCCATGAAGCTGAATATCATTAAAACTCATTACCGAGCTCCCGGTAAACTCGGCATCCCTTTCGATTTTAGGCAAAACTGCGTACTTCTCAATAACGCCTACAGACTGAGCATTGGCGGAGTATTTACGACCATGGGTGTAGCACCGCAAATCTGTTGCAATATCGCCCTTTCCTGCTGCCGGCGTTGAGGCATTCAAGTCACCAGAAAATTCGAATCGAGACCCGACATTCATCTTGTTGGATCGTTTGATTAAGCCGGCCAAGCGGTCATTCCTATGGCACTCCCCTTGTAATGTCAGTATTTCGTAGCACAGTAATTCGTTGGCTTTATTCAATGCGCAGATCACCACACCGTAACGGCCTACTGCCTCATCTCTTTCTTTTTGCGTTTCGACCAATTTGGTTTTTTCTGGTGCTGAGCTTCCCGCGTATCCGCCACTTGTAGAAGACTGACGCGCCTGATAAAAGGAAACAGTCTCACGCAAGGTAAAAACAGTGATATCCGAATTTAAAAAAACCTCGCGATCCGCTGCTGGAATTTTGGTTAATGCAAGTTTGGTCGTTGTCTCCAGAGCGCGTTGCAGACCATCATGCCAGTGAACAACCAATTGAAATATCTGCTCTTTAATAGCCGGCAAAGTTGACATTTCGGCCTCAAATTGAGTGTATATCCCGGGCTCATCTTCAAGATCCCAGCGCCCGCTTTCCAACTCATCAGACGCGTAAACTTCGACCAGCGACCTGCGCACTGGGAATAATAACTGGTCAACATCCCTTATGATTTCCGTATGCGGAAAGTCTGACAACCCGTAATTATTTGGCTCATGCTCTTCAACGAGCAGTTTATCCTCCAGAAAATTGCAGCCGGGTAATTTCTCTTTAAGCAGTTCTAGCGCAATCAATTGCTTGTCGGCCAAGGGTCGCTGCAGAATCACGGCGGCTTGCACCGTTAACATGATCAGGCTTTGATATTCATCGACTACCAAATCCAAGGCGTCTTGAGCATCTTTAATCAAATCCTGATGCGTAATCAAGCCGTTAATCAACCCCCAGTCAAGAATAGGATCAATAAGCGCAGTTGTCTGTAATTCACGCATTGCTTCGCTTTGCGGTTCTAAAAGCCCAAATGCTTCGACCTGTCTGGCTTCCATCAGGCGAGCCGTACCCTGATTAATCAATTCAATGGTTGAGACAGCCCTGCAGAAATTCAGCCAGGCCGTTGAGCCGACTGATACAGAGCGATCAAACTCCCGAACCAGAAACTCCGGGGCGACATCGGCCAACATTATGTAGGCCGCCAGATCAACAGTGTTACGCGACACCTGGCATGAACCGACCAAATGCTCTCCAAAAGACTTAATAATTACTTCTGGATGAAGATCAACGTTCGTCACTTGATAGAGATCATAGCCACAGATGAAATTTCTTTTGTTGGTCGTTTCGCTTTTGGATTCGATATCAAGAATGATGGCCGTGACAATTATTTGGCCCAACTCAGTAGACCCTATTTGCTCTCCAGCGTTAGCGCCATACCAACCCAATGCTTTGACATAGCCGACGGCGAGACGTTGCGTAGAGGCATGAAGGAGCATTGCGTTTACTGCTTCAGCTAGCTCAACATTCCTAGGAGAACCCGCATCAACAAATACTTGATCCAATAGAGTTGAACCGTTATTCAGTTGAGTTGCCGTAAATGCCTTGATTTGATTTTTTTCTTCAGCTGTTAATATGACCGAAAACTCGTCTTCGCCATTGAGTTGGGCCCAGTAATTGCCCAGCGCTGACGCTTCTGGCAATACGAACTCGAGGAACTCAGCCAACATTTCGCATTCGCCAACAGTCTTCGGCACGTCAAGCTCGTAAAAACTCAACCACTGTGCCAATGAAGCCTTATTATTGCTTCGGACATACCCGCCCGTTTGGGCTGCACACTCCCCCAGAACTCCCCGAAGGCGTTCCTCTTCAGATCCCTCGATGGCAAGGGGCAGTTGGACCCCTGGGTTTCCACCTGCATATATCAGCAATCCCGCATCCTGCGTAACCGCAGCATTAAAAGCCTCTGGAATTTTAAGCGCATCCAGTTTTAACTTTACCGAGCTGAGTCCAACCAACTCTTTAACCAATGCAACCAAGGGAGCGTGCAACTCGAAGATGCTCGAACCTTGCCACACAGCAACCATTTCATTATCTAAATCCACTTCAACAGCATCAACTTTGCCATGCAGGGCAATGAGCCCCCGAAGATGTCGACTCATCCTGTACTTTTCCGCGATGTCTGCTTCAGACCGCTCGAGATCTCCCTTCGCTATGACAACGGAAAACTTATCTAACTCACCAATCACCACAACCACCTCTGAGAAAATCAATTAAAGATCCGGGGCAACCCCCGACACAGGCTCGAATAAATATATCCAGGCGTCTACCGCTACTGTGTTAATTAACGTATCAGAACCAGTCAAGATAATTCTCTTACAGGCAAGCTCGTGAAGCGACCTAAACCACAACTCTTTATTTATAGTGCCAATTGCAGTCAACAGGATTAATCCATCAACCCCCAACCCTCTGAAGCGTCTTTAGTCGACGGTGCACTTTGCGAACTCAATTTCAGCGCCAAACGCAGATTATTAACGGAATCCGCGTGTTTCAATGCATCTTCTTCACTAAGCACCCCCTCGACAACCAGCAATTTCAAGGCTGCATCAAACGTCTGCATGCCCTCTTCACCTGATTTATCCATAATATTTTTAAGTTCTGCGAATTGATTGTTTCGAATCAGATCACCAATGGTCGGCGTTCCTAACATGACCTCAACGGCCGCCCTTCTTTGTCCATCTACAGTACGAACGAGCCGCTGCGAAACACAGGCTTTAAGATTATTTGCCAATGTATGCAGCAACTGTGGCCGCCGCTCTTCAGGAAACATATTGATGATTCTTTCCAGCGCCTGATTGGCGTTATTGGCGTGCAACGTCGACAAAACCAGATGCCCGGTCTCGGCAAATGACAACGCATGCTCCATGGTTTCACGGTCGCGAATCTCGCCGATCAGCACCACGTCCGGTGCCTGGCGCAGGGTGTTTTTCAGTGCAGCGTGAAAGCTACGCGTGTCGACACCGACTTCACGCTGGTTGATGATCGAAAGCCTGTGCCGGTGGATGTACTCGATCGGGTCTTCGATGGTGACAATGTGCCCGCTGCTATGGCGGTTACGATGATCGATCAGTGCTGCCAGTGACGTTGATTTGCCTGAGTCGGTAGCGCCAACAAACAGTATCAGCCCCTGCTTGAGCATCACGGTTTCGAGCAGTACTGGCGGCAGTTTGAGATCTTCAAATCGCGGAATATCGAGTTTGACGTTGCGGATCACAATGGATACATCATTGCGCTGTTTAAAGATGTTGACCCGGAAACGTCCAATGCCGGCGCGAGAAATTGCCAGGTTCATTTCCAGATCCCGGTCGAACTCCCGGCGCTGCTCGACGTCCATGAGGGAGGTGGCAACCGTTGCCACCTCGCCAGGTTTGAAAGGTTGCTCGCTTAACGGTGTCAGCACACCTTCAAAACGTGCACTGGGCGGCGCGCCAGTGGAGAGGAACAGATCCGATCCGTGACGATTCGCCAGTTGTTTGAGCAGTGCATCGATTTCCATGGCTAAAAACACCTGCGAAGCTTGCAATGAACAGAGAGGGCCCGCGCAGTGACGCCGCGAGCCAATGCGCGTCTACCCAACTAGGATAGTAGACGCCGCCCTACCGACTGACGCTCAGGATGTAACGATGAAGGCTGTACCGACCAGCAACGACGCCCAGGCACTGATCGCCCGAACCGACTGGAGCCGCAGCCCTTTGGGCGCCGCCGGCACCTGGCCGCAGAGCCTGCGTACCGCGGTGGACATCGTGATTCACTCGCCGATGCCGATGTTGTTGATGTGGGGTCCGCAGTTGACGCAAATCTACAACAACGGCTTTGCTCTGCTCGCCGGGAACAAACATCCGCACGCTTTCGGACAGCCCGCGCACCAGATATGGCCGGAACTTAGAGACTTCACCGACCCGATTTACAGCGCCGTCCTACAAGGCCAGGTGCGCACCTACAGTGAACAGCGCTTCACCCTGCAACGCGACGGCAAGGATTCAGACTTCTGGCTTGATTTGACTTACAGCCCGATCCGCGATGAACGTGCACAGGTAGCAGGGATTCTGGTCACCGCGATTGAAACCAACGAACGACGGCGCATCGCTCTGGAGTTGCAACAACGTTCCGATGAAAGCCTCAGAGTTCAGCGCGACACCGAAGAGCGCCTGCAACTGGCGCTCGCCGCGACCGATGCGGTCGGCACCTGGGACTGGGACATCGGCGAAGATCGCTTCATTGCCGATGCGCATTTTGCCCAGTTGCACGGCATTGACCCGGCCCGCGCCGGGCAATTGCCCATCAGTGATTACCTGAACGGCGTTCACCCTGAAGACCGCGCGCTGGTCGCCCGCAGCATCAAACACTGCATTACACACGGTACGGAATACGCCGAGGAATACCGCTTGCTGTTGCCCGGCGGCGAGCAACGCTGGGTATTCGCTCGCGGGCGCTGTTACAAGGATCACCATGGCCGGCCAATTCGTTTTCTCGGCGCGGCACTGGACCTGACCGAGCGTAAACAGACTGAACAGGCGTTGCGCCAGAGTCAGACCGAGTTGCAGTTGATCATCAACGCCATGCCGATCCTGATCAGCTATGTCGACCACGAGGAGCGCTTTCGTCTGAACAACGCGGCGTATCTCGACTGGTATGGTTTGACGCCACAAGAGCTGTACGGCCGCACCATTCGCGAGGTGATCGGCGAAGAGGCCTATTTCCTGCGTTCGCCTTACATCGCCGAGGCGCTGGCCGGACGGCCCTGTTCGTTCAGCTTGTACACGCCGCATCGCGACGGCAGCACCCGCCATGCATTAATGAACTACTTGCCCCGCCACGGTGCGGACGGCGCGGTCAACGGCTTCTATATCTTTGTGATCGACGAGTCCGAGCGCAAGAAAACCGAAGAAGCGCTGCGCAATCTCAACGAAACCCTTGAAGAGCGCGTCAGCGCCCGCACCGAACAATTGGCCCAGGCCAATGAGCGTTTGCAGAACGAGATGTTCGAACGCGAGCGCGCCGAAGATGCGTTGCGCCATGCGCAGAAAATGGAAGCGGTCGGCCAACTCACCGGCGGTATCGCCCATGACTTCAACAACATGCTCACCGGGATTATTGGCAGCCTTGACCTGATGCAGCGCTACATCGCCAATGGCCGGGCCGACGAGATCGGGCGTTTTACCGACGCCGCCGTGTCGTCCGCCAATCGTGCCGCCGCGCTGACCCACCGCTTGCTGGCGTTCTCTCGGCGCCAGTCGCTGGATCGCAAAACCCTCGACGTGAACGCGTTGATCCATTCGCTGGAAGATTTGATCCGTCGCACCAAGGGCGATCCGATCGCGCTCACGTTGCGCCTGGCAGCAAACGTCTGGCCGGTCAGCACCGATGTCAGCCAACTGGAAAACGCCCTGCTCAACCTGGTGATCAACGCCCGCGACGCCATGCCCGAAGGCGGTGAATTGCTGATCGAAACGGCCAACGTCTATCTCGATGGCAATGACATCACCACGCTGGAACCGGTCAAGGCCGGCGATTACCTGATGCTGGCGGTCAGCGACAACGGCACCGGCATGACCCCTTCGGTGCGTTCCAAGGCATTCGATCCGTTTTTCACCACCAAACCCATCGGCCAGGGCACGGGCCTGGGATTGTCGATGATTTATGGTTTTGCCCAGCAATCGGGCGGCCATGTCAGCCTCGACAGCCTGCCGGGCCAGGGCACTTGCGTGCGTCTGTACTTGCCGCGCTTGCATGGCAGCGAACCGGAACGCCCGACCGCTGAACGCGTTGAGCAACCTGCGGCCATTGCCGCCGGTGAAACCGTGATGGTGGTCGAAGACGACCCGGCGGTGCGCATGCTGGTGCTCGATCTGCTCAGGGAGTTGGGCTACACCGCCTACGAGGCCGAAGACGCCAACACGGCCCTGCCGCTACTGGAATCGAATTTACGCGTCGATCTGCTGGTCACCGACGTAGGCCTGCCGGGCATGAACGGTCGCCAACTGGCGGAAATCGCTCGCCAGCATCATCCGGGGCTCAAGGTGCTGTTCATGACCGGGTATGCGCAGAAAGCCGCCGAGCGTCAGGGTTTTCTCGAGGACGGCATGGACATGGTGGCCAAGCCGTTTTCGATTGAGTTGCTGGCCAGCAAGATCCGCACGATGATCAGCCAGACGCCTTGAGTTAAGGCATAATCCGCGCCCCGCCGTCACCCCGTTATCAGGTATCGCACGATGAAAGCCCAAGCCCGCCACATTCTGGTGAAAACCGCCGAAGAGGCCGAACAGCTCAAACAACGCATCGCCAAGGGTGAAGCGTTTGATGTATTGGCGAAAAAATACTCGACGTGCCCGTCCGGCAAGCGCGGCGGCGATCTGGGTGAAGTTCGGCCGGGGCAGATGGTCGGCGCGATTGATGCGGTGATTTTCAAGAAGCCCCTGCGCACAGTGCATGGGCCGATCAAGAGTAAGTTTGGGTATCACCTGGTGCAGGTGTTTTATCGCGATTGAGTGGTTGGCTTTCGGGCCTCATCGCTGGCAAGCCAGCTCCCACAAGGGTCTTGCTGTGTGACATAGATTGCCTGCACACCCGTGATCCCTGTGGGAGCGGGCTTGCCCGCGAACCGATTGCGCAGCAAGCGGCCATTCAACCGTCACCTCCCAATCAACGCCCCCGGCACTTGAATAACCTGGCTTGCCAATCGATGGCCAGCTTCGGCCGCTTCCACCGGACCACCACCCAGCAACCGACTACCCAGATACGCCGCACTGAACGAATCCCCCGCCGCCGTGGTGTCCACTACCTTCTCGACTTTCTGTGCCGGCACTGCAAACGCCTCGCCATCACAACGAATCAGACATGCCTCGGCACCGCGCTTGAGCACCACCTCCGGTGTACCGATCTGCGCGTAAGCGTCGAACACCGCTTCGCAGTCACTGAAGCCGAACAGTGCCTGCTCGTCATCCACGGTCAGCAACGCCAGATCGATGTGCGGCAACACGCTGCGATAGGCCGCACGTGCCTCTGCCACGGATGCCCACAGGCGTGGCCGGTAGTTGTTGTCGAAGACGATCCGCGCATCACGCTGGCGAGCGTCGATCAGGGTCTGTATCAGTCTCTCGCGCCCCTGTGCACCGAGCACAGCCAGTGTGATACCGCTGAAATACAGCACGTCGTAATCCGGCAATGCCGCCAGAATCGGCTCGGCTGCCGCAGTGGTGAAGCAATCGCGGACGGCCGCCTCGTTACGCCAGTAGAGAAAGCGCCGCTCGCCTTTGGCGTCGGTCTGGATGCAATACAGACCCGGCAAGCGACCGGGCAGACGCTGCACAAGATCGAGGCCGATGCCTTCGCTGGTCCAGATCTGGCACATGGCGTCGCTGAAGCTGTCATCGCCCAGCGCGGTGACGTAGTCGACTTGCGCTTTCTCGCCCAAGGCGCGCGACAGGTAGACGGCGGTGTTGAGGGTATCGCCGCCGAAGCTTTGCTGCAGGCTGCCGTCGGCGCGCTGCTGGAGTTCGATCATGCATTCGCCGATCAGGGCGATGCGTGGGGTGTTGGGGCCCAAGGGGCTAAGAGTTGGCATTTTGGGGTGTCTCTGTTTGATCGATGGTGTCTGGGCGGACGTCTTCGCGAGCAAGCTCGCTCCCACAGGGAATCGCATTCCAAATTGTGGGAGCGAGCTTGCTCGCGAAGGTCGCGCCTCGGTCTGGAGCCTTAAAAACAGGTTTCCATGGTTTCGATCACCGCCAACTGTTCATCCACCAGCAACCCCACGCGCCACTTATCGAACGTCAGGCACGGGTGCGATGTACCAAAGGAAATGATGTCACCAACGCGCAGCTCAACGCCCGGCGCCACCGTCATGAACGCATGCTGATCCATCACCGCCGTGACCTTGCACGCGCCAACATCCTCGCCCACCGCTGGCACCACACCGGCCTGATAACGCAGCAGCGGCACCGGCAGCCCGGCGTCGTACGCCACATCACGCTTGCCCAGTGCAATCACCGCAAAACCCGGCTCCGGTAGCGACTGCACGTGCGCCCAGATTTCCAGCGCCGGACGCAGGCCTTCGTGCAGATCACTGCGACGATCGAGCACGCAGCATTGCGCTTCCTTGTAGATGCCATGGTCGTGCGCGACATAACTGCCTGGTCGCAAAACGCTGAGGAAGCGGCCGCTGGCGTTCTGCGCTTCGAACGACTCGGCAATCAGGTCGTACCACGCCGAGCCCGACGCGGTGATGATCGGTTTGCCGATGGCGAACGCGCCGCTGTCCTGCAACTGCACGGCCAGGCGCACCAATGACGCGGCGAATTCGCGGATGCCGCTGACCGCATGATCGCCGTGGATCACGCCTTCGTAACCTTCGATGCCGGTCAACGCCAGCGCCGGTTGCGCGCTGATTGCCTTGGCCAGCTCGATGACTTCCTGCTCGCTGCGGCAACCGCAACGACCACCGACCACGCCGTACTCGATCATCACGTTGAGCTTCACACCGCGCGAGGCGAAGTAAGCGCCGAGATCGGCAACGTTGTCCGGGTGATCGACCATGCAATAGAAGTCGAACGACCGATCCGTCAGCAGATCGGCAATCAACGCCATGTTAGGCGTGCCGACCAATTGGTTAGCCATCAATACCCGGCGCACGCCGTGAGTGTAAGCGGCGCGGGTCTGGGTTGCGCTGGCGAGGGTGATGCCCCACGCACCGGCGTCGAGCTGACGCTTGAACAGCGCCGGGGTCATGCTGGTTTTGCCGTGGGGCGCGAGTTCGGCGCCGCTGTCGCTGACGAATGTCTGCATCCAGCGAATGTTGTGCTCAAGCGCTTCGCGGTGCAGCACCAGCGCCGGCAGGCTGACGTCTCGCACCAGTTGCGCGCCGATGGCGGCGTCGCCCTTTTCCACAGCAGTATTGATGGCAGTCGTCATGGTCAAACTCCTCGCATTCATTCGCGGCCGCAGGCAGCCGCGGTTATTCGTTGATGCGCCGGGCGAGGCTGTTGGCGCTCTCTATCAGTACCCGGCGATAGTCGTCGTAATTGTTCTTGGCATCGGCCCGTGGGGCGACGATGCACAGGGTGCAAATGGCTACGCCGAAAGGGTCTTTGACCGGTGCGGCGAAGCAGTGGGTGAAGGTGTCGGCGACGCTGTCGAAGGAGAAGAATCCATCGATGCCGGCCTGACGGATTTCCGCCAGAAAACGTTCCAGAGGCAAGCGCTCGCCATCGGGCAGGATGTAATCGTCTTCATCGATCAGGTCGATGATCTGCTGGTCACTCAGATGCGCAAGCAACAGGCGTCCGGAAGCTGTCCACGGGATCGGCGCGTTTTCGCCGATGTCGGAGGAAATACGGAAATGCCGCTCGCCCTCCTTCATCAACGCTACCGTGTATTTGCGCCCGTTGAGCAGGCACATCTGCGCGGTTTCGCGGGTCTGGCTGACAATCTCCTGCAAGGCGTGATCGGCCTCGCGGCTGAGGTCGAAATGGCGCAAATGAGCCTGCCCGAGAAAGTACAACTGCCGGCCCAGATAGACATGACCGTCCTTGCCCACCGGTTCCAGAATCCGTCGTTCCAGCAGGGACGCGACGAGTTCGTAGACCGTGGATTTCGGGCTGCCGATACCGTTGGCGATGTCGTTCGGGCGCAGCGGCTGGCCGATCTCCTTGAGGAAATCGAGAATATCGAACGCCCGGTCCAGACCTCGGGCCCGGCGTTTGATGGTGTCTTCGGTCATGTCATTGGGTTCCCATAAAAGTTGCCGGGATGGTAACTGGCCCGCGGTGTTGTGTCAGTTGGATCGCGGCCCTCACCCCCCGCCCTCTCCCAGAGGTAGAGGGAGCCTGACCATATCGATGCAGATGCCTTCGTCTGACACAAAATCCTGCATCGACACAAATCAGTCCCCTCTCCCCCGGGAGAGGGCTAGGGTGAGGGGAAGCCATCACTCAAACCTTCTTCTTGTACGCGATGCAGTCGATCTCAACCTTGCAATCAACCATCATGCTCGCCTGCACACAGGCCCGTGCCGGCGCGTGCTCCGGTTTGAAGTACTCGCCAAAAACCTTGTTGAAACTGCTGAAATCCCGCGGATCATCCAGCCACACCCCGGCGCGTACCACGTCTTCGAGACCATAACCGGCCTCTTCGAGAATCGCGATCAGGTTTTTCATGGTCTGGTGGGTCTGCTCGACGATGCCGCCAACAATGATCTCGCCATCCACCGCCGGCACCTGACCGGAAACGTGCAACCAGCCATCCGCTTCAACGGCACGCGCGAATGGACGAGGCTGGCCGCCAGCGGCGGTGCTGCCGGTACCGTAACGAGTAATACTCATGGGTGTTTCTCCTGATAAAGATTAAAACCGCGTGTTTTTGAGGAACTCAGCCAGACGCGGCGATTGCGGGCGTTCGAACAGTTCCTTGGGAGGCCCCTGCTCTTCGATCCGCCCCTGATTCATGAAAACGATCTTGTCCGAAACCTCGAAAGCGAAGCGCATCTCGTGGGTGACCAACAGCATGGTCATGCCGTCTTCAGCGAGGCCCTTGATGACGTTGAGCACTTCGCCGACCAGTTCCGGGTCGAGGGCTGAAGTGACTTCGTCGAACAGCATCAGGCTGGGGTTCATCGCAATCGCCCGAGCAATCGCCACGCGCTGTTGCTGGCCGCCAGACAACTGACCGGGGAAGTGATTGCGCCGCTCCAGCAAACCGACTCGCTCCAGCCACTTCTCAGCGAGCACCACGGCTTCGTCCTTGTGCATTTTCTTCACCTTGAGCAGGCCCAGGGTGACGTTTTGCAGCGCGCTCAGATGCGGGAACAGGTTGAATTGCTGGAACGCCATACCGGTCATTGCCCGATGACGAGCGATGACTTTTTCGCCGTGACGCACGCGTTTGCCATTGATCTCGTCGTAACCGATGGACTCGCCGTCGAGCAGGATCTGCCCGCCCTGGAACTCCTCAAGCATGTTCACGCAGCGCAGCAAGGTGGTTTTGCCCGAGCCGCTGGAACCGATCAGCGTCACGACGTTGCCGCGTTGCATGCTCAGGTCGACACCCTTGAGCACTTCGACCGCACCGTATTGCTTGTGCAAGCCGCGAATGTCCAGCAGCGGCTGGCCGTTTGCAGCGTTGGAAACTTGAGCTTCAGTCATGGCAAGGCCACCCGCTTTTCAATGTGCCGGCCGAGTAACTCGATGCCGTAGTTGATGACGAAGAACAGAAAACCGGCGAACAGATAGAACTCCAGGGTCATGAAGGTCCGGGCGATGATCTGTTGGGTGCTGAGGAGCAATTCGGCCACGCCAATTACCGATAGCAAGGTCGAGGCCTTGACGATTTCGGTGGACGAGTTGACCCACGTCGGCAGGATCTGCCGCAGCGCCTGAGGCAGCAACACGTAACCGAGCGACTGGTAAAACGTCAGGCCAATCGCCTTGCCCGCTTCCATCTGCCCACGCGGCAGCGCTTGCAACGCACCGCGTACGATCTCGGCGACATGGGAGCCGCAGAACAGCGTCAGCCCTAACGCACCGGCCTGAAACGCGCTGATCTGCCAACCGGCCGCCGGCGCCATATAGAAGCAGGCCAGCACCAGCACAAACACCGGGGTGCCGCGAATGATGTCGACGTAAAACCGGAACGGCGCGCGCATCCAGAATCGGCCATAAGTCAGCACCAGACCGGTGACAACACCGAGCAACGTGCCGAACAAAATCGCCAGCGCCGACACCTGCACACTGGTCAAAAACCCTTGCAGCAGCGTCTCGCGCGCGATCCACAATTCATTTAACCAACTGGGGGATTGGTACATCACAGCCTCCTATCGGCGGATCGCCAGACGCTGCTCGAGGTAACGCAGCAGCATGGCGATGAGGTAACAGGCCGCGACATACAACGCCGTGGTGACCATCCAGGTTTCGATTACCCGGTAGCTTTCGACGTTGATTTTGCGCGCGTAGTAAGTCAGCTCCGGCACCGCAATCGCGGCGGCCAGCGAGGTGTCCTTGAACAGCGAAATGAAGTTGTTCGACAGCGCCGGCAACACGTTGCGCAGCATCACCGGCACGGTGACGTAGGCCTTGACCTGCCATTCACCGAGGCCGATCGCCAGCCCGGCTTCGCGCTGACCTTTGGGAATGCTCAGCAAACCGCCACGGAAAACTTCGGTCAGGTACGCCCCCGCATACAACGACAACGTGATGATGAACGACGGGATCTTGTCCAGACGAATCCCAAGACTTGGCAGCGCAAAGTAGATCAACAGAATCAACACCAGAATCGGCGTGTTACGGACCACCGTGACGTACACCGATGCCAGCACCCGCAAGGCGCGATGCTTCGACAACAAGGCAAACGCCATCAGCAGGCCGATCACGCAGCCGATGGCGATCGACACCAGCGCGAGCTGCAAGCCCAGACCGAGCCCCGCCAGCAAGGTGTCGAAATCGCGCCACACGGCGGCAAAGTTCAACTGATAGTTCATGGTCAGCAGTACCTTGAGCGGGGCGATTTGCGTCGCCCCACTCTCACGGGATCATTTGAATTCGACAGGGAAACCGATCGCGGGCGATGGCAGGTCGACGCCGAACCATTGCTTGAACGAGGCGGCGTAAGTCGGGAACTCAACGCCGGTCATGGCTTCATGCAGCGCGGTGTTGACGAAGTTCAGCCAGTCCTGATCGCCGCGTTTGACCGCGCAGGCGTAGGTCTGTGGGCTCCACGCATAGATCGGGCTGCGATAACGGCCAGGGTTCTGCACCATCAGGTATTTGACCGAAGACTGGTCGGTGGCGGCGGCATCGGCGCGACCGGAGTTCACAGCCTGATACATCAAGTCGACGCTGTCGTACTGATCGACCTTGGCCTTGGGCAGAGCCTGATGCACCAGCTCTTCCGCGTAGACGTTTTGCAAAACTGCAACGGTAACGCCATCGCCGCCGGCTTGCAGGTCTTCGATTTCCTTGTACTTGCTGTTGTTCGGCAGCAGCAGGCCAACACCTTCGCGGTAATACGGCAGGGTGAACGCTACCTGCTGGGCACGACTGGCGGTAACGGTGATGAACTGACAGCTCATGTCGACCTTGTCGGTCAGCAGATTGGGAATCCGCGCATCTGACGACTGTACGACGAATTCGACCTTGCTCGGGTCGTTGAACAAACCCTTGGCCACAATCCGCGCGATGTCGATATCAAACCCCTGCAACTTGCCGTCCGCCCCCTGGAAGTGCCACGGCGCATTGGTGCTGCCGGTGCCCACAATCAGTTTCCCACGGGCCAGAACACTGTCGAGCTTGCCGTCGGCTGCCTGGGCCATACCCATGGCAGCGGACGAAGCCGCGAGAACAAAAACACACGCTTTGAACAAGGAAGGTCGGCGATGCATGGCAAGCACTCCAGGATGTTGTTTATTCCGCTATACCGGAACACGGTTTGTTACTACGGAATAGACAGCAGAAAGTGTGCCACAGGACTCACGAGGAATCTGCAATGGATTTAAATGTTTTTGGATTCAACAGGATGCGTGTTTCGCTGGATCCAGTGTTATCTGCGACGTCGCTTCATGCTCGCTACCGAGGGCCACACTTAGCGGGTACTCCGGCCACATTTGAGTGCGCACTGTTTGACGAACGCATTTTTTCGACGCTGTCACCTGTCAACTCTGACAGTAGATGAAAGGTTCCAAAGAGGATTACCGTCGCAGACCTGCACGCCGTTGATTGGACAAGGAGGTTTGCATGAACCCGGCAACTCACCGTTCAGATTTAGCCCCCGCGTATCGCAAAGCCCTGAAAACCTGGCGCCCGGTGATTCTGTATTTCGCCAGCGAACACTGCCCCGCTTGTGAATGGCCGGGCCGGTGTTTCGGCAGATTGCCGAGCCGTATCGGCTGCGCGCGAATATCTACATGCTTAACACCGGTGAATCGCCGCGCCATCCGCTGGTCACGGCTACGCCGACCGTGCTGATCTACAAGCACGGCAGGCTGGTAAAAAAACTTATGGGTATTGGCACTGAGGAAACGCTGGCGGCTGAGTTTGCCCGGCACATCGGCTGGACCAAGTTACCGGCAGTGCCGCGAAAGCCACGGCATGACTTGAACTGGCTTCGTCATGCCCTGCGAAACCTTTGCACCATTTCCCGTGCGCGAAGGTGAGCGGCGTCTGACAAATCGCCATCGCTGGCAAGCCAGCTCCCACAGTGTCTGGTGGTGAACACAAATCCCGTGAACGACCGAAATCCACGTGGGAGCGGGCTTGCCCGCGATGAGGCAAGCGAAGCCTGCGTATTCCTTAAGGCTTACGCCGCGTCACGCACCAACAAAACCCGCGTCACCCGCCGCTCCTCGACCGCTTTGACGGTCATCTGCCAGCCTGCATGTTCCAAGCGATCGCCCTTCATCGGCAACCGATCCAGCAAACTCATCACCAGCCCGGCCATGGTCTGGTAATCCTCGGTGGGCTCGGCGCCGAAACCGGTGCGCTGGCGCACGCGCGTCAGGTTCAATGCACCACTGACGATGAACCCGCCCTGCTCCTCTACCACGTCCGGGCCTTCGATTTCGCTCGCATCGGGCAACTCACCGGCAATCGATTCGAGAATGTCGGTCATGGTCAGCACGCCGACAAAGTCGCCGAATTCATTGACCACAAAGGCAATGTGGGTCGATGCCGCGCGCATCTGTTCCAGCGCGTTGAGGATCGAATAGCTGTCGAGCAGGTTGATCGTCTTGCGCGCGAGGTGCTCAAGGTTGGGCTCGACACCGGCCAGGTATTCCTTGAGCAATTCCTTCTTGTGCACGAAGCCCAGCGGTTCATCCACCACGCCGTCGCGAATCAGCGGCATGCGCGAGTAGGACGAGTGCATCAACCTGGTCCGAATCGCCTCGGCATCGTCTGCCAGGTCAATACTGTCGACGTCGGCGCGCACGGTCATCAAGTTGCGAATCGGCCGCTCGGCCAGTTGCAGCACACCGCTGATCATCACCCGCTCGCGGCGGTCGAACAGCTGCGCGCTCGGCACATCACCGTTGTCGAGCAGATCAGAAATCTCCTCGCCGACTTCCTCCACCGCCATTTTCCCACCACCCAGCAGTCGCATGACTGCATGGGCCGTGCGCTCACGGATCGGGCGCAGGCCCTGCATCGAGCGTTTGCGCCTGGCCCGGGCGATCTGGTTGAACACCTCGATCAGGATCGAGAAACCGATGGCCGCGTACAGATAGCCTTTGGGGATATGGAAGCCCAGGCCTTCGGCCGTCAGGGCAAAACCGATCATCATCAGGAAGCCCAGACACAGCATGATCACCGTCGGGTGCGCATTGACGAAGCGCGTCAACGGCTTGCTCGCGACGATCATCAGACCGATGGAGATGATCACCGCGATCATCATCACTGCCAGCTCATCGACCATGCCCACAGCGGTAATCACCGCGTCGAGGGAGAACACGGCATCCAGCACAACGATCTGCGCAACGATCGGCCAGAACAGCGCATACGCGGTATTGCTGGTCCGCTCGCCGACATGGCCTTCGAGCCGTTCGTGCAACTCCATGGTGGCTTTGAACAACAGGAACACACCGCCAAACAGCATGATCAGGTCACGGCCGGAGAAGCTCTTGTCGAACACCTCGAACAGCGGCTGCGTGAGGGTGACCAGCCAGGAAATACTCGCCAACAGGCCTAGGCGCATGATCAGTGCCAGCGACAGACCGATAATCCGCGCGCGGTCGCGCTGATGCGGCGGCAATTTGTCCGCCAGAATTGCGATGAACACCAGGTTGTCGATACCCAGCACCAGTTCCAGCACGATCAATGTCAACAAGCCTAACCAGGCCGTGGGATCCGCTAACCATTCCATAAAACGTCTCGATCTCTGTTCAGTAAATTCAGGCTGCCGGACACGGCAAAGTGCAACGCGAAGGCTCTGGGGCCGCGTTATCAACGATAGTCGGGTGTCGGAAAACTGGATGCTGCGAGTGCGTCAAGACCGCGCGGTGGCGCGAGGGGAACGTTCTGTGTTGCTGAAGACTGGGAGGCTCCGAGAGGGTGTTCATGCATGTCCTGAATGAAAAAAGGCCTTGGAGCGTACAGCCTGAAGAGACATTTCCTACAGTCCGAAATCATTTCAAAATCTGTACATCATCAGGGAATGTGTTGTTCCTGACGCCCCCTTCACGAGCAAGCTCGCTCCCACGGGGGAATGCATTCCAAATGTGGGAGCGAGCTTGCTCGCGAAGAGGCCCTTTCAGGCGCTACAGATTTCAGACGGGGACAAGGTCATCAATATGCCGATAATCCGCGTCCAGCGCCCCGGCCAGATCTTTCGCGCGGCCCAACCGGATCGGCCCACGCTCGATGTCGATCAACAGCCCCGGGCATTCCAGCGGCTGCAAACCCGACCACGCTTTCAAACGTCCATCCGTGACCACCAGCAAGCGCTGTTGCTCGGCGGGAAAGCGCTTTCGCCGAACCGTCAGCCATTGCTGCGCCTGCGACAATGCCGCGACTAACGGCGTACCGCCGCCAGCACCCAAGCCATCCAGCCAGGTGCGCAAATCGCGGGAGGCTTTCAAACCCTGCACCTGCCACTTCGGCGCCGCACCACTGGCGGTCAGCAACGCCAATCGCGCGCGCTGGCGATAGGCGTCATCGAACAGTTGCGCGAGCAGGCCTTTGGCATCGCTCAACGCCTGATAACGGCGGGTCGACGCCGAGGCATCGACGATCACCAGCCACAATTCATGCGGCGTGCGCGTGCGCAGTTGGAAGAGCAGGTCTTCCCGACGTTGCGGACGCCCCTTGAGCAGCGTTCCCGGCCAGTTCACCGAACCACTGCGGGCCACGTGACGCTTGCCTTGGCGTCCGTTGTCGAGCCGACCGGCGCGGGGTCTGGCATTCGCCCCCGCGTCGGATCGGGGGCGAATGCCTAGGGCTTTTTTGGCCAGCTCGGCATTTCGCGGCGGCTGCCGGTGGCGAGTGCGGGGGCCGGCATGTCGCCCCACTGGCCCTGCCCTTCGCTCGGGTTGGCCGCAGAATTTTCCGGGGATTGCGCGGGTTGTTGAGGGCTGGAAGATGTCTGCTCACGACGGCGATGACGCAAAGCAAACTCGGCCACTGCATCGATGTCCTGTTCGCCGATCGCCTCAGCCCCGCGCCATGCCGCGTGCGCACGCGCCGCACGCAACCAAACCAGATCAGCGCGCAACCCATCGACCCCGGCGGCAAAACAGCGCTCGGTGATTTGCGCCAGTGCCGCATCGTCCAGCGGAATGCCATCCAAGGCGCTGCGGGCGTTTTCGCAGCGTTCGCGCAAGGCTTGTTGCGCGGTTTCCCACTGCGTGCAAAACGCTTGCGGATCGCTGTCGAAGTCCAGACGTCGACGAATGATCTGCCCACGCTCGGCCGGTGCGGTGTGGCCACTGAGCGCGACGTTGAGGCCAAAGCGATCGAGCAACTGCGGGCGCAACTCGCCCTCTTCCGGGTTCATGGTGCCAATCAGGACGAATTTCGCCGAATGCCGATGGGAGATGCCATCACGCTCGATCAGATTGGTGCCGCTGGCGGCGACGTCGAGCAGCAGATCCACCAGGTGATCGGGCAGCAGATTGACTTCATCGACGTAGAGCACGCCGCCGTCAGCCTTGGCCAGCACGCCGGGGGAAAACTGCGCGCGACCGTCGCTCAGGGCGGCGTCGAGATCGAGGGTGCCGACCAGACGTTCTTCGGTGGCGCCCAGCGGTAGCGTTACGAACTGACCGCTGGCGAGCAGGTCCGCCAAGCCCCGGGCCAAGGTCGATTTGGCCATACCGCGCGGGCCTTCGATCAACACGCCACCGATTTTCGGGTCGATGGCGGTGAGGCACAGGGCGAGTTTGAGGTCATCGGCGCCGACCACGGCGGAGAGGGGGAAATGGGGGGTGTCGGTCATTTGGGGTTTTCTCTTTCGTGGTCGTTGGTGTGCTTGAGCATTTTGGTGTGTCAGTTGGAATTGCCCTCACCCTAGCCCTCTCCCAGGGGGAGAGGGAACTGAATGGGGGATATTGCGGCTTTGCATCGACCTGATCGTTCCTCGGAGAATCCACAATCGCCAAGGACTTTCAGGTCGACAGAACTTTCGGAACACCTCGGTAGGCCCCCTCTCCCTCCGGGAGAGGGCTGGGGTGAGGGCAGCTTTCAAACGCGCTATACATCCTCTTCTATATCCAGCAACAGATTCTCCAGCGCCTCTTTATACGCCCCCGGTTCCTGCCACATCCCGCGCTGTTGCGCTTCCAGCATGCGTTCGGTCATATCCCGCAGCGCATGGGGATTATGCTCGCGGACAAAATCGCGCGTTGCCGGATCAAGCAGATAAGCATCGGCCAGCAAGGCGTATTGATGATCGTCGATCAACTGCGTGGTGGCATCGAACGCGAACAGGTTGTCGACCGTTGCCGCCATTTCGAACGCGCCTTTATAGCCATGACGCTTGACCCCGTCGATCCATTTCGGATTGGCCGCACGTGAGCGGATCACCCGATTCAGCTCTTCTTTCAAGGTGCGGATCTTCGGCAAGTCCGGTTGGCTGTGATCGCCGTGATAACTGGCCGCCGCTTCACCGCGCAGGGTTTCCACGGCCGCGAGCATGCCGCCCTGGAACTGGTAATAGTCGTTGGAATCGAGCAAATCGTGCTCGCGATTGTCCTGATTCTGCAACACCGCTTGCACCTGACTGAGGCGCTGGACGAACTGTTCGCGCGCAGCGGTGCCCTCGTCCGCGCCGCCATAAGCGTAGGCGCCCCAGTTCAGGTAAACCTCGGCCAGATCCTCGCGAGATTGCCACAGACGACCGTCGATAGCGCCTTGCACGCCGGCACCATAAGCGCCGGGTTTAGCGCCGAAGATACGCCAACCGGCCTGACGCCGGGCGGTCTCTTCATCCAGGCCCGTTTGCAGCAGGGCCTCGCGTTCGGCGCGCACTTTTGCAGCCAGTGGGTTCAGATCATCGGGCTCGTCCAGCGCCGCCACCGCTTGTACGGCGGCGTCGAACAGGCGGATCAGATTGGCAAACGCATCGCGGAAAAATCCGGAGACCCGCAGCGTCACATCAACCCGTGGCCGGTCCAGCAAGCTCAGCGGCAGAATCTCGAAATCGTCGACGCGCTGACTGCCCGTGGCCCACACCGGGCGCACGCCCATCAGCGCCATGGCCTGGGCGATATCATCACCGCCGGTGCGCATCGTCGCCGTGCCCCATACCGACAGGCCGAGTTGGCGCAAGTGGTCGCCGTGGTCTTGCAGGTGCCGCTCAAGAATCAGCGTGGCGGACTGGAACCCGATGCGCCACGCGGTGGTGGTCGGCAGGTTGCGCACGTCCACCGAGTAGAAGTTACGCCCTGTGGGCAGTACGTCGAGACGGCCACGGCTTGGCGCACCGCTCGGGCCGGCCGGGACGAAACGGCCGCTTAAAGCATCGAGCAGGCCACGCATTTCTGCCGGGCCGCAGGCGTCCAGGCGCGGGGCGACGACTTCGCGCAGGTTTTCGATGATGGCGTGAACTTCCGACCAGCGCAGATCCTGTGGGAGCGAGCTTGCTCGCGAAGGCGCCGTGTCAGCCAACCTATCTTTCACTGATACACCGCTTTCGCGAGCCAGCTCGCTCCCACAGGGACTGTGCAGGGTTTCGCAGATCAGTTCGGCGGCGAACAACTCCAGGCGTTCGCGGGTGTCACCGGCGGTGCGCCAGACTTCATCGGTAACGGTTTGCAGTTCGATGGGACGCGGCCCGGCCCACGGATCAGCCAGCGCACAATCCAGCGGATCAAAACCCAGTTCAAACGCCTTGGCCAGCGCCCGCAACAGACTCGACTGCGCACCTTTGCCATCGCCACGTGGAATGCGCAGCAACGCCAGCAACGTGTCGATACGCAAACGCCCGGTGGGTGATTCGCCGAAGATGTGCAAGCCGTCGCGGATCTGCGATTCCTTCAAATCACACAAATAGGTGTCGAGACGCGGCAGCCAGATCGCTGCATCGGCGTCGCTGTCCAGCGCTGCATCCAGTTGCAGCTCGCGGTCGATCTGGGTGTCACGCACCAGTTGCAGAATATCGCGCTGCAATTCGCGAGCGCGGCGTGGATCGAGCAACTGCGCTTCGTAATATTCGTCGGCCAACAGTTCCAGATTACGCAGCGGGCCATAGGTTTCCGCGCGGGTCAGCGGCGGCATCAGGTGATCGATGATCACCGCTTGCGTGCGCCGCTTAGCCTGAGCGCCCTCGCCCGGATCGTTGACGATAAACGGATAGATGTTCGGCAACGGCCCGAGCAACGCGTCCGGCCAGCAGTTTTCCGAGAGCCCGACGCCTTTGCCCGGCAGCCATTCGAGGTTGCCGTGCTTGCCTACGTGGATCACGCCGTGGGCGCCATAGGTGTTGCGCAGCCAGAAATAAAACGCCAGATAGCCGTGCGGCGGGACCAGATCCGGGTCGTGATAGACCGCGCTCGGATCGACCTGATAACCGCGCGCCGGTTGAATGCCGACGAACGTCAGGCCAAAGCGCAACCCGGCGATCATCATGCGCCCATCGCGGCACATCGGATCGTTTTGAGGCGAACCCCAGCGCTCGACCACTGCCGCGCGATTGGCCTCGGGCAATGCATTGAACATTTTCAGGTAATCGTCCATTGCCAGACTTTGCTGGCACGGGCGCTGATCAATGGTGTCGAGGTCATTGCTGACGCCGCCGAGCAATTGCTGGATCAGCGCGGTGCCACTGTCCGGCAGTTCTGCCGCTGTCGGATAACCCTCGGCCTGCAATGCCCGCATGATATTCAGCGCCGCCGCTGGCGTGTCGAGGCCGACACCATTGCCGATACGCCCGTCGCGGGTCGGGTAATTGGCGAGAATCAGCGCAATGCGTTTCTCGGCATTCGGCACCCGCGCCAGAGCGATCCAGCGTCGTGCCAGTTCGGCGACGAAGTCCATGCGCTCGGGTTGTGCGCGGTAGCAGACCACATCGGACTGACTGCGCTCGCTGCGCCAGGCCAGATCCTTGAAGCTGATCGGGCGGCTGATAATGCGTCCGTCGAGTTCCGGCAAGGCGATGTGCATCGCCAGATCCCGCGGGCCGAGGCCCTGCTCGCTTTCGCGCCAACCAGGCTCATTGTCCTGAGCACAGATCGCCTGAATCACCGGTATGTTGCGGCGAAACGGCCGCAAGTGCGGCGCTTCGGGACTCGACTGCGCGAAACCGGTGGTGTTGAGAATCACCCCCGCCTCGACTTCATCCAGCCAATCCTCGACCACCGACAGACAGCCGGGCTCTTTCAAACTCGCCACTGCAATCGGCAATGGGTTAAGCCCCGCCGCTTGCAAACGCTGGCAGAAAACATCGATGAACGCGGTGTTCGCCGCTTGCAAATGCGAGCGGTAAAACAGCACCGCCGCAACCGGTTGCTCGGGCCGCCAATCGGCCTGCCAGTCACTCAGCGCGGCGCTGGTTTTGTGCGGATGGTAAATCGCCGTGCGCGGCAGGGTTTGCGGTTCGCTCCACGGGTAATCGCGGGCAAGCCAACGGGTGGCCAGGCAATGAAAGAAATCCACTGCGTTGCCCATGCCGCCCTGACGCAGGAACTGCCAGAGCCGGTCACGATCTTCGGCGTTGACGGTACTCAGATCACTGAGTTCCGGATCGGGACGATCATCCCCCGGCACCAGGATCACCTGCACGCCGCGCTCGGACAACTCGATCAAGCGCTCGACGCCGTAGCGCCAATAAGCGATGCCGCCGTGCAGCGAGATCAGAATGACTTTGGCGTGACGCAGCACCTCATCGACGTAGAGATCGACCGAAGCGTGATTCTGCACCTGCATGGGATTAGCCAGGCGCACGCTCGGATAATCTTCCGGCAATTGCTGCGCGGCTTCGGCGAGCAGCGCCAGGCTGGAATCGCCGCTACACAGGATCACCAGTTCGGCGGGGGTTTGCCCCAGGTCGGCGATGTTGTCATCGGAAACGAAACCGCCGGGCTGTGTCCTGAGCAGGTGCATGGGTTAAACGCTGAGCGCAGCGCGCAGTTGCGCTTCGAGTTGCACGGCGTCGAGTTCTTGGCCGATCAACACCAGACGCGTGACGCGCGCTTCATCGGCGCCCCACTGACGGTCGAAATGCTTGTCGAAACGCGTGCCCACGCCTTGAATCAGCAAACGCATCGGCTTGCTCGGGATTGCCGCGAAGCCCTTCACACGCAGGATGCCGTGCTTGACCACCAGTTGCGTCAGCGCGTCGAGCAACAGGCTTTCGTCGGCTTGCGGCAGTTCGATGGAGATCGAATCGAAGGCGTCGTGATCGTGGTCATCGTGGTCGTCATCACCGTCGTGGTGATGATCGTGATGGCTGTGGCGGCTGTCGATGTGTTCTTCGGAACCGGCGCCGAGGCCGATCAAAACGTCCAGCGGCACGCGACCACTGCTGGCCTCGATGATCTTCACCGCTGGCGGCAGCTCTTCGGCGACTTCCAGGCGAACGCGCGCGAGGTCTTCAGGGCTGATCAGGTCGGATTTGTTGAGGATGACGAGGTCGGCGCTGGCCAGTTGGTCGGCGAACAATTCGTGCAGCGGCGATTCGTGATCCAGATTCGGGTCGAGTTTGCGCTGGGCATCGACCTGATCCGGGAACGCGGCGAAAGTGCCAGCGGCCACGGCTGGGCTGTCGACCACGGTGATCACCGCGTCAACCGTGCAGGCGCTACGGATTTCCGGCCACTGGAAGGCTTGTACCAGCGGTTTTGGCAAGGCCAGACCGGAGGTTTCGATGAGGATGTGGTCGAGGTCGCCGCGACGGGCAACCAGTTCGCGCATCACCGGGAAGAACTCTTCCTGCACCGTGCAGCACAGGCAGCCGTTGGCCAGTTCATAAACGCGGCCCACGGCCTCTTCTTCGCTGCAACCGATGGTGCATTGTTTGAGGATTTCACCGTCGATGCCCAACTCGCCAAACTCGTTGACGATCACCGCGATACGACGGCCCTGAGCGTTGTCGAGCATGTGCCGCAGCAACGTGGTTTTGCCCGAACCGAGGAAGCCGGTGACGATGGTGACAGGGAGTTTGGCCAGTGTTTTCATCGGTATGCCCTTTGGCAAGCGGCGGGCATACGGGACGAGAACCGGCCACGCGCGTGCGTGCCTGGAGAGTTCGCCACCGGATCACCCCGCCCGGTTGAAATTGAGAATCTGTGACGAGGCAGGTCTCCTGGCTGACGGCGTTCAGGCGCTGGGCCTGGCATTCGCTGCGCCTTCCCGCGGGCTCAGTGGACTGAGCTTGCAGTGGCGTGGCAGCGAACATCACCGTTCACAGTTGCGGGGGCAGCCGCGGCATTGACCGCGTTCCCTTCTTAGCTTCGGCATCGCCGAAGAACCTCGAAGGCGCAAGGCTACGCATGGTGCAGTGGCGGGTCAATGTTTGGATAGGGGGCATATCCGTTGCTGCGGGTGCTGCCGCTGGCGGTTTCGCTCTTACAGCGAGTCCCTTTTTCAAACGCCAAAAAGGAACCAAAAGACTTTGCCCCGCCGTACGGCGCTTCGCTGAGGCTCAGTGTTCCCTCGCTACGGTGGCCATCCGGGGGCAGTCGCCTGCGGTTTGCTTCGCGGCACCTCCTCTCGATGGATGCGGCTTCGCCGCACGGCGCTGCGCGCCTAACCCCCGGATGAACACCTTCGCTCGGTCTGCCGAAGGGGGCTAAGAGCAAGAGCAACATCAAAAGCCAGATCAAAAGCCAGATCAAAAGCCCCTCACCCTAGCCCTCTCCCTGAGGGAGAGGGGACTGACCGAGGCGATTGGGCGAGGTGCGCCGACGTGGGATACCGAGTCGAGTATAAGTTTTGAAACCAACAGAAATCGGCCCCCTCTCCCTGGGGAGAGGGCTGGGGTGAGGGGCAAATTCACCACAAATCAAAAGCCGAACGCATTGCCTTTCACCACTCAACACAATGAGCGTTAGCTCGAGTGCAGCTCTTGATCTCAAGGCCCCGTCGGCAGGCTGAGTGGAGGGATTGATCCGGGGGTGGGAGCGCAGCGACCGTTTGGCGAAGCCAAACACATCGAGAGGAGGTGCAGCGCAGCAAACCGGAGGCGATGCGCCCGGATCAGTCCCGGAGCGAAGGAACCCCGAGCCCCAGCGAGCGGGCCGAACGTCAGGGTAAAGCCTTTTTGGTTACTTTTTCGGCGTCTGGAAAAAGTGACCCGCCGTAAGGGCGGAACCCTAATCAGCCCCACCCGCAGCAACGGATCCACCCCAAAAAATTGACTAAAAACCCAACCCCATGCTCTCCTACACACCTTGTTACGGGTGCCCTTCACAGGGTGAAACGGGAAACCGGTGAATCATGTGCTTTACTCAAAGCCATGTCAGTCCGGTGCTGCCCCCGCAACGGTAAGCGAGCGAAGCGTCAGATCCACTGTGCCATTGCGGCATGGGAAGGTGACGCTTGCAGGTCGGCCTGACGCCAACCCCTCGTGAGCCCGGAGACCGGCCCGCAACACACAGCGCGCATTGGCGTGCTGCACATAACAAACCCGCGGTGGGCGGGCGCTGTTTGAACCTCTGCGTGCCACGCGCCGCAGGGGTTTTCATGCGCTCTATTCACCTGCTGACATTCCAGAGGGAAGCGCCATGTCAATCATCACCAGCACCGGCAGCAACACGGACAAAATCTCCAGCACCACCACCCTGAGCCAACGCCTGACCGCCGCCATTTTCGCGTCGATCCTGGGTGCAGGCCTGGTTTATTTTGCTGGTTTCTCGCACATCGAAGCCGTGCACAACGCAGCTCACGATACCCGCCACAGCGCCGCGTTCCCGTGCCACTGAGACCTGCCGACATGATCAAGCGAATTGCGCAAACCGCAGGTTTCACCGGTCTGCTGGCCGCCCTGCTCCTCACACTGCTGCAAAGTTTCTGGGTGTCGCCGCTGATTCTTCAAGCCGAAACCTATGAAAAATCCGAACCTGTTGCCGCGGTTCACGAACACGCCGCCGGCACCGCCGCCCACACCCATGATGCCGAAGCCTGGGAGCCGCAAGACGGCTGGCAGCGCATAGTCTCGACCACGGGCGGCAATCTGGTGGTGGCCGTGGGTTTTGCTCTGATGCTCGCCGGCCTCTACACCCTGCGCGCGCCGACCAAAACCTCGCAAGGTCTGCTCTGGGGCCTGGCCGGTTACGCGACGTTCGTTCTCGCGCCGACCCTGGGCCTGCCACCTGAACTGCCGGGCACTGCGGCGGCGGATCTGGCTTCGCGGCAGTTGTGGTGGATCAGCACCGCCGCGTCAACCGCTGCGGGTTTGGCGTTGATTGCGTTCAGCCGTCATTGGTTGATGAAAATTCTCGGCATGGCCATTCTCGCCGTACCGCACGTGATCGGCGCACCGCAACCCGAAGTGCATTCGATGCTCGCTCCTGAAGCGCTGGAAGCGCAGTTCAAAATCGCTTCGCAGTTGACCAACGTAGCGTTCTGGCTGGCCCTGGGCCTGATCAGTGCATGGTTGTTCCGCCGCAATAACGCTGGTCAATACCACGCATGACGAATGACAGCGCAGCGCCGACCTTCGTGGTCGGACTGGGCTGCCAGCGCGGCTGCCCTGCCAGCACGCTGCGCGCGTTACTCGATCAAGCGTTGCAAGCTCATCGCATCGAACTGCATGCGGTGAAGGCTTTGGCCAGTATCGACTTGAAGCGCGATGAACCCGGTTTGCAGGAACTCGCCGAACAACTGGCCCTGCCGCTGCTGTACTTCAGCAGTGAGGAGTTGGCCAATTATGAACAGCAACTGAGCCACCACTCGCAAATTGCCTTCGAGCGAACCGGTTGTTATGGCGTAGCGGAAAGTGCCGCGTTGGCACTTGCCGAACAGTTGATTCAGGCACCGGCAAAGCTACTGATTTCCCGACAAAAATACGCTCAGGCAACGCTGGCATTGGCCGGCGCCGCGTAAATTCCCGATAATCCCCGCCATCAATCATGAGCAATCTTCATCTGAAGCATTGCCGCGCCTCTTTCCCAAGGATTCTACGATGACCGTTTACTTCATCGGTGCCGGCCCCGGCGACCCGGAATTGATCACCGTCAAAGGCCAGCGGCTGATCCGCAGTTGCCCGGTGATCATCTACGCAGGTTCGCTGGTGCCGGCGGCGGTGCTGGACGGTCATCAGGCAGAGACACTGGTCAACAGCGCTGAATTGCATCTGGAACAGATCATCGATCTGATCAAAACCGCCCATGCCAACGGCCAGGATGTGGCGCGGGTGCATTCGGGGGACCCGAGTCTGTATGGCGCGATTGGCGAGCAGATTCGCTATTTACGAGAACTGAATATCCCGTTTGAAATCATCCCGGGAGTGACGGCGACAGCGGCATGCGCGGCGTTGTTGGGTGCAGAACTGACCCTGCCGGATGTGTCGCAGAGCGTGATCCTCACCCGTTACGCCGACAAAACGGCAATGCCGGCCGGCGAAGAGTTGGGCAGTCTGGCGCAGCATGGCGCGACAATGGCGATTCATCTGGGGGTCAATCATCTGGAAAAGATCCTGACTGAATTGCTGCCGCATTACGGCGCGGATTGCCCGATCGCGGTAATTCACCGAGCGACCTGGCCGGATCAGGATTGGGTCGTGGGGACGCTCGCGGATATCGCCGAGAAGGTCGCCGCCAAAGGGTTTCGGCGCACGGCGTTGATTCTGGTTGGGCGGGTGTTGGGGAGTGAGGTGTTCAGCGAGTCATCGCTGTATCGCGCCGGGCATGCGCACCTTTACCGACCCTGAAAGCAATTGTGGCGAGGGGATTGAGCGAAACGTCGCACCGCCTCGTTGAACTGCGCAGCAGTACCATTTCTGGGGCCGCTGCGCGACCCAACGGGGATAAACCCCCTCGCCACAGGTTAAGTGTCTGGCCATATAAAACAGTCAGGCATAAAAAAACGGCACTCACGGGTGCCGTTTTTTATGTTCGCAGTGAACACCTGACTTAGTAGTAGGCGTTTTCTTTCTGCGTATGGTCGGTCACGTCGCGAACGCCTTTGAGCTCCGGAATGCGCTCAAGCAAGGTGCGCTCGATGCCTTCCTTCAGGGTCACGTCGGCCTGACCGCAACCTTGGCAACCGCCGCCAAACTGCAAAACAGCGATGCCGTCTTCAACCACATCGATCAGGCTGACCTGACCGCCGTGGCTGGCCAGCCCCGGGTTGATTTCGGTTTGCAGGTAGTAGTTGATGCGCTCGTTGACCGGGCTGTCGGCGTTGACCATCGGCACTTTGGCGTTTGGCGCCTTGATGGTCAGCTGGCCGCCCATGCGGTCGGTGGCGTAATCGACAACGGCGTCATCGAGAAACGCTTCGCTGAACGAATCGATATAAGCAGTGAAGCTTTTCAGCCCCAGCGCGGTGTCTTCAGGTTTTTCTTCGCCCGGCTTGCAGTAGGCAATGCAGGTTTCGGCGTACTGGGTGCCAGGCTGGGTGATGAAGACGCGGATGCCGATGCCCGGGGTGTTCTGCTTGGAGAGCAGATCGGCCAGGTAATCGTGGGCGGCGTCAGTAATGGTAATAGCGGTCATGGAAACTCCTCGCAGGCTTGTGGCGGAGTTTACGCCAATCGTTGCGCCGGACAAAGTCCTAGTATTTTTGTCAGGAATGATTCTCGACAGGTTCACCGTCTATTCGGGTCTTGACGCATGTGGGGCCTGCACTGAAATCGTAAGTACAACACTTCACCCTGTGGGAGCGGGCTTGCCCGCGATGACGGAGTGTCAGGCAACATCAATGCTGAAGTGCCTACCTCATCGCTGGCAAGCCAGCTCCCACAGGGATTTGGGTCTAGTCAGAAAGGGTGACCGCAGGCATCGATTAAAGATTCTCGTAGCGGTTCATGTCCAACACGCCCTCTTCCACCGGATCGGTTTCATGGATGTATTGACTCAAATCGTGGAAATAGAACCAGAATTGCGGATGACTGCGGCGAATGCCCCAGCGTTCGACGATCTTTTCGAAACGGTTGGCATCTTTGGCATTCTCCATTGCACCGACGAACGTCGGCACTTGATTGGCGGGAACGTTGAAGATGAAGTTCGGATAACTACTGAGCACACCTGGATAAATGGTCAACGTATCCAGCCCCGGCTGATAGCGCAAAGACTCGCCGAGCAGGAACGCCACGTTACTGTGCGCACGGTTGCGTATCAGGCTATATACCTCGCGTTTACCGCTGGCCGTTTCGATACGCAGCAGGGTCGCTTCCGGCAACTGATCGATGACTTTCAGGCCAGCAGCCGGGCGTGATGTCAGCCGGCTTAGCGCCTGTTCGGCATTTTGCAACGCCGGATCGATATTCGGCCGCGAGCAATAAGCGCCGTCGCAACGGTTGATCGGGTCTGGCCGCGCATTAAGGTCGCCGTAGCGCGCGAGCAGTTGCATGGCGAAGTCGTGCTTGGGGTCCTTCTCATCGAGTTTCAGCGCGGTCGGTGTGTCGTCGTCAATGGCTTCGTAATCCATCCACATCTTGAACTGGCCGCCGCTCTGGTACCAATCGTCGAGGTAGTCCTCGCGGGAATCGGCGGGCATCAGGCGCAGGAAATTTTGCTCGGCGCCGTTGCGAATCAAATCGAAGTACAGCCGGGTTTGTGCCTGATGCGAGACGTTGCCGAACACATCGAAGTTGACCGCCAACTGGTAATAGGTGCGCTCGAGCAGCGGGTAGTCGAACAGCCACATCGTCTGAGGCACTTCGCCGATCAGGCCTTTAGTCACCGAGGCGCTGTCGAAGTGGCGGAAGATGCTCAGCAGCGCGTTGTCGTTGCCGGCCCACAGGGTCGACCAGCTCGGCGCCGGCAGGTCGGCGTAACTGTCACGGCGCAGGGCCTCGTATTCATTGCGTTTGTCGCGATAGTTGCGCCACAGGCTCAGCACGCTGCCGACATCGTCATTCTGCCCGGGCATGGCCAGCAATGGCGTGGCCTGGCCGCGATAGTTCGGATCGGTGACATACAGGTCATGTTCCGGTGCCTGAAACAGTGCCCAGAAGTTGTCGCGAATCACGTCGGTCGCAATCTGACCCCGACACACCGGACCGCGAATGAACGTGCGGACGAAGTATTCAGCGTTATCGAGCATGAACTGATAGCGCGCCTGCGCCGGAATCGCCTCGAACGTGACGAACGGATTGGCCCGGCTCTGCGGGCCGTAACCCGGCAGCGCGTTGACCTGCCAGTTGCCGCTATAGAACAGGCTTTTGACCCGCGCCATCTTCGCCGCACTCAGCGGATAGGTGATGTGCGTCTTGTGCACGATCACCCCTTGCACTGGCCATAAGCGGTAATACACCTGCGTACCCGGATCATCGTTGGAGCGACGGGTAGCGATCAGGTCGATCGGCTGACCGGTCGGCGTGCGCGAACGCACCCACTGGAAAAAATGCCCCGGTTCGCCATCCTTGAAATAGATGTGCGCGAGGAACAAGTGCTCATACAACCAACGTCCGACCAGGCTTTCGCGGGCACCGGGGCTGTTGAGCAGGTTTTCCCACTGAACAATCTGCAACGCCTCTTGCGCACTCGGCGCCAGGCCTTGCTCGTCGATGGGCGCACCCGAAGCCAGCCAGCGCTGCAAAGTCTGGTATTGCTGATCGGTCAGCCCAGTGACGGCCAGCGGCATGCCCTCTTTCGGGTGAGTGCCGGCGTAGCCGTCGAACTCGGCGGGCACCGCGCACATGTTCTGACGATTGAGACCGAGCACGATGTCTTCAGGCAGTTTGGCGTTGGGCGTCAACGGCGTCTTGTGTCCCAACTCCAGCATGCGCGCCATCAGCGCAGCCTGACTGCCCTGGGCGTCGAGCACAGAGTAAAAGCCTTTCTGCTGCCAGGCGCGTTTACCAAAAGCGTCGTAGAACAATCGCGTGGTCGGCGCCGCCTGACTGCGCTCACCGTCGTAAACCGGCATTTTGCTCGCACCACGCCCCGCGCCTTCGCCACTGCCCAGATTGAGCTGGCAGGCCGAGTCGTAGCACGCATGGCAAGCCACGCACTTCTCGGTGAAGATCGGTTGAATGTCGCGGCTATACGAAATGGAAGCCGAAATAGCGGGATCCTGCGCATTGGCGCCCCAGCTGAATAACATCAAAAAGATGCTGATGACGCGGTACGACATGCCCAAGATCCCGATCCTGAAAAAAACGACGCGATACTACAGTATGACGCTCGTACCAACATGAGCGATATTCATGCAAAACCGCCACATGCTCCAAAACCACACAGGTTTGTTATGATCCCGCTCCTTCGTAATGGTCTTTCCGAGTAGTCCAAATGTCCGATCGCAGCGTCCGCCTTCAAGCTCTCAAGCAAGCACTCAAAGAGCGCATCCTGATACTCGACGGCGGCATGGGCACGATGATCCAGAGCTACAAGCTCGAAGAGCAGGATTATCGCGGCAAACGCTTCGCGCACTGGCCGAGTGACGTCAAGGGCAACAACGACCTGTTGGTGATCACCCGCCCAGACGTCATCGGCGGCATCGAGAAAGCCTATCTGGATGCCGGTGCGGACATTCTGGAAACCAACACCTTCAACGCCACGCGCATTTCAATGGCCGACTACGGCATGGAAGAGCTGGCCTACGAACTCAACGTAGAAGGCGCGCGCCTGGCCCGCAAGGTCGCCGATGCCAAGACCGCCGAGAACCCGGACAAGCCACGCTTCGTCGCCGGCGTGCTCGGCCCGACCAGCCGCACCTGCTCGCTGTCGCCAGATGTGAACAACCCCGGCTACCGCAACGTCACCTTCGATGAGCTGGTGGAGAACTACACCGAGGCCACCAAAGGTCTGATCGAGGGCGGCGCCGACCTGATCCTGATCGAAACCATCTTCGACACGCTCAACGCCAAAGCGGCGATCTTTGCCGTGCAAGGTGTGTTCGAAGAGTTGCACATCGAATTGCCGATCATGATTTCCGGGACAATCACCGATGCGTCCGGCCGGACCTTGTCGGGCCAGACCACCGAAGCGTTCTGGAACTCCGTGGCCCACGCCAAGCCGATTTCGGTCGGCCTGAACTGCGCACTGGGCGCCAGTGAATTGCGTCCGTACCTGGAAGAGCTGTCGAACAAGGCCAGCACCCACGTTTCCGCGCACCCGAACGCCGGCCTGCCGAACGAATTCGGCGAGTACGACGAACTGCCGTCGGAAACCGCCAAAGTCATCGAAGAGTTCGCCCAGAGCGGCTTCCTCAACATCGTTGGCGGCTGCTGCGGCACCACCCCGGGCCACATCGAAGCCATCGCCAAAGCCGTGGCCGGTTACGCGCCGCGTCAGATTCCGGACATTCCCAAGGCTTGCCGCCTGTCGGGTCTTGAGCCGTTCACCATTGATCGCAGCTCGCTGTTCGTCAACGTTGGCGAACGCACCAACATCACCGGCTCGGCCAAGTTCGCCCGCCTGATTCGTGAAGACAACTACACCGAAGCGCTGGAAGTCGCCCTGCAGCAGGTCGAAGCCGGCGCCCAAGTGATCGACATCAACATGGACGAAGGGATGCTCGATTCGAAGAAGGCGATGGTCACCTTCCTCAATCTGATCGCCGGCGAACCGGACATCTCCCGCGTACCGATCATGATCGACTCCTCGAAATTTGTAGTGATCGAAGCCGGCCTCAAGTGAATTCAGGGCAAGGGCATCTTCAAATCGATCAGCATGAAAGAAGGCGTCGAGCAGTTCATCCACCACGCCAAACTGTGCAAGCGCTACGGCGCTGCGGTGGTGGTGATGGCGTTTGACGAAGCCGGCCAGGCCGACACCGAAGCGCGCAAGAAAGAAATCTGCAAACGCTCCTACGACATTCTGGTCAACGAAGTCGGCTTCCCGCCGGAAGACATCATCTTCGACCCGAACATCTTCGCCGTGGCCACCGGCATCGAAGAACACAACAACTATGCGGTCGACTTCATCAATGCCTGCGCTTACATCCGCGACGAACTGCCGTATGCGCTGACCTCCGGTGGCGTGTCCAACGTGTCGTTCTCGTTCCGAGGCAACAACCCGGTACGCGAGGCGATTCACTCGGTGTTCCTGCTGTACGCGATCCGCAACGGCCTGACCATGGGTATAGTCAACGCCGGTCAGCTGGAGATCTACGACCAGATCCCGGCCGAGCTGCGTGACGCCGTCGAAGACGTGGTGCTCAACCGCACGCCGGAAGGCACCGACGCCCTCCTCGCCATCGCCGACAAGTACAAGGGCGACGGCAGCGTCAAGGAAGCCGAGACCGAAGAGTGGCGCGGCTGGCCCGTCAACAAGCGCCTGGAGCACGCGCTGGTCAAAGGCATCACCACGCATATTGTTGAAGATACAGAGGAATCCCGGCAGTCGTTCAGCCGCCCGATCGAAGTCATCGAAGGTCCGTTGATGTCGGGCATGAACATCGTTGGCGACCTGTTCGGCGCCGGCAAAATGTTCCTGCCGCAGGTGGTGAAATCCGCCCGTGTGATGAAGCAGGCAGTGGCCCACTTGATCCCGTTCATCGAACTGGAAAAAGGCGACAAGCCAGAAGCCAAGGGCAAAATCCTCATGGCCACGGTGAAAGGCGACGTGCACGACATCGGCAAGAACATCGTCGGCGTGGTGCTCGGTTGTAATGGCTATGACATCGTCGACCTCGGTGTGATGGTGCCGGCGGAGAAAATCCTCCAGGTCGCCAAAGAACAGAAGTGCGACATCATTGGCCTGTCCGGCCTGATCACCCCATCGCTGGATGAAATGGTCCACGTTGCCCGCGAAATGCAGCGTCAGGACTTCCACCTGCCGTTGATGATCGGTGGCGCGACCACCTCCAAAGCCCACACGGCGGTGAAGATCGAACCGAAATACAGCAACGACGCGGTGGTCTACGTGACCGACGCCTCCCGCGCCGTGGGCGTGGCGACACAATTGCTGTCCAAGGAGCTGAAGGCCGGTTTCGTCGAAAGAACCCGCGCCGAATACGTTGAAGTGCGCGAACGCACCGCAAACCGTAGCGCCCGTACCGAGCGCCTGAGCTATCCGGCGGCGATTGCCAAGAAGCCGCAGTTTGACTGGAGCACCTACACGCCGGTCAAACCGACCTTTACCGGAGCCCGCGTGCTGGACAACATCGACCTCAAGGTCTTGGCCGAATACATCGACTGGACGCCGTTTTTCATCTCTTGGGATCTGGCCGGCAAGTTCCCGCGCATCCTCGAAGACGAAGTGGTCGGTGAAGCCGCCACCTCTCTGTATGCCGACGCCCAGGAAATGCTTGCCAAACTGATCGACGAGAAACTGATCAGCGCCCGCGCCGTGTTCGGTTTCTGGCCGGCCAATCAGGTGCGCGATGACGACATCGAAGTCTATGGCGATGACGGCAAGCCATTGGCCAAACTGCATCACCTGCGTCAGCAGATCATCAAGACCGACGGCAAGCCGAACTTCTCGCTGGCCGACTTCGTTGCGCCCAAAGACAGCGAAGTGACTGACTACGTCGGTGGTTTCATCACCACTGCCGGCATCGGTGCCGAGGAAGTGGCAAAGGCTTATCAGGACGCCGGCGACGATTACAACTCGATTATGGTCAAGGCCCTCGCCGACCGCTTGGCCGAGGCTTGCGCCGAGTGGCTGCACCAGCAGGTGCGTAAAGAACACTGGGGTTACGCCAAGGACGAAGTGCTCGACAACGAAGCGCTGATCAAAGAGCAATACAGCGGCATTCGCCCAGCCCCGGGCTATCCGGCCTGCCCGGATCACACCGAGAAAGCCGCGCTGTTCGCTCTGCTCGACCCTGAGGCCGCCGAAATGCGCGCCGGTCGCAGCGGTGTGTTCCTCACCGAACACTACGCCATGTTCCCGGCGGCAGCGGTCAGCGGCTGGTACTTCGCTCACCCGCAGGCGCAGTACTTTGCCGTGGGCAAAGTCGACAAGGACCAAGTGCAGAGCTACACCTCGCGTAAAGGTCAGGAGCTGAGCGTGACCGAACGTTGGCTGGCGCCGAATCTGGGTTACGACAACTAATCCAGCTTCAGCGCATTACCCTGTGGGAGCTGGCTTGCCAGCTCCCACAGGGAATGTGATTGAACTGACTTCTACAAGGGTTTTGCGGTGTTCTTCAAAGGGTTGGCTATGCTTGTCTGACACACAAGGCAGACGAGGGATTTATGGACGATCCAGTCGACAACAAGCCGCCGAGCTTCTGGCAAATGCTGCACAGCGTGATGGCGGCGGCGTTCGGGGTGCAAAGCGGCAAGAACCGGGCAAGGGACTTCACCCATGGCAAGCCCAGCCATTTCGTGATGTTGGGCATTCTGTTCACGGCGGTGTTTGCTTTGGCGCTGTTTGCCATCGTCAAACTGGTGCTGCATTTCGCCGGGGTTTGACGGGCTTCAGCGCATCAGGGTTTGCAGCGTGAACGGATACCGGTAGGAGATCGGCCGACCCTTGGCCGAGAGCTTGCGAAAATTCACGTTGTAGCCCGCCGACTTGCCCATGGCGAGCATGTGCCGCGCCTGGGTTTTGTCGATCAGTTGCAGCAATGGCAACTGACGGTCGCGGCCGCCGTACTGATCCAGATCCACTCCTTGATCATAGTCATGCAACTCGACCAGCGCCCAGCCGCCAAGGGTAAAGTGCCCGCCGACCAACGCGCTCAAGCGACCGTCGACCACCGCCTGCAATGCGGTGCGGGACGTGTTGACCGCACTGAACAACGCATCCTTGCCGGGAACTTTGCCGCTCTCGGTATAGGCACGCATCGCGCCGAACGCCATTTCATCGTTGGCCGACCACACCAATGACACCTGCGGATAACGGGCGAACAACTGTTTGGCCTGTTCATAGGCGCGTTGTTGCGTCCAGCCGCTGTAGACCAGTTGCCGCAAACGCACTTGCGGATGCTCGGCCAGTGCGCGCTGCATGCCGTGTTCGCGCAGTTGCGCCGACGGAGTGATTTTCAGACCGGAGAAGGCCAGTACTTCAATCTGCTCACCCTTGTTCACGGGCGGGTGCAGGCGAATCAGCTCCTTCATCATCAGGTAGCCGCCCTCCTCATCGTTGGTCACCAGACTGCCGATCCGGTCGCTGCGTTCGCCCACCAGCGTCTGCTGATCGGGGGTCAGCGCAGCATTGACGATGAACAATTTCACGCCACTGTTTTGCGCCAAGCGCAGGATTTGCGGCGCAACGTATTGCTCGTTGACGAACATCAGGTAATCGGGGCGATTGGGGCCCTGCAATGCAAGGCGGGCCTGAGCCAAGGTCAATTCGGCCTGACGATGGGAATAGAGAATTTGCAGATCGACGCCCAGATCGCGGGCGGCTGCCTGCATGAATTGCGAGTAGCTGACCCAGAACGTTTCCTGTGTCGACCCCGGATTCAGGAACAGCACCGACTCCGCCCGCGCAGCAGTCGCGAACAATGTGCCGAGCAGGACAAGGCTGATGTGGAGAAACTTGAACATGAAGCATCCGGGCCCGAGGAAAAATGGCCGCGCATTATAGCCCTCGAACCACCGGCTATCGACGCCTGATCCCGCCTTTTGTCCGACAATCGTCGGGAGTGGGCCCGGACGGGTCGTTTACTGATGGCTGACCCAGAATACCGCTGTTCCTACGACGAGAATGATCAGGAACAAAATGGCCCACGCATCGACACTGCTATCGTTTTTTCTTGCTTTGGTCGGGTTGCTCATTGCATCGCCTCTTATCGGTTTTATCGGTGATTGCAGAAAGACTCGACCACAGTTAAGACGATGATTGTCCGCACGACAAATGTGGATTAGTTAATAACTGTTATCGTTAGGCGATTTGGTTCTTTACATATACTCAAACATCACTTTTGCGCATAACTGCAAACGGGTATATTGCCCCGGCTCCCTTAGGGAGCGCGCGGCCGTGCGCGCAGAATTGCAGAGGCAACATCGGACTCCAGCAAGCGAAAACGCAGCGTTTTCCGAGTAGCCCAAAGCCTGAGAACAGGACTTATATGTACGTATACGACGAGTACGATCAGCGGATCATCGAGGACCGCGTCAAGCAGTTCCGTGATCAGACCCGACGCTATCTGGCAGGTGAACTGAGCGAAGAAGAATTCCGCCCTCTGCGCCTGCAAAATGGCCTCTACATCCAGCGCTTTGCGCCGATGTTGCGCGTGGCGGTGCCTTACGGCCAACTGACTTCGCGCCAGACGCGCATGATGGCCAAGATTGCCCGTGACTACGACAAGGGCTACGCCCACATCAGTACCCGGCAGAACGTGCAGTTCAACTGGCCGGCAGTGGAAGACATCCCGGACATTCTCGCCGAGCTGGCCACCGTGCAAATGCACGCAATCCAGACCAGCGGCAACTGCCTGCGCAATGTCACCACCGACCAGTTCGCCGGTGTCGCTGCCGATGAGCTGATCGACCCGCGCCCATGGTGCGAGATCGTCCGTCAGTGGACGACCTTCCATCCGGAATTCGCCTACCTGCCGCGCAAATTCAAGATCGCCGTTAACGGTTCGACCGCTGACCGTGCGGCCATCGAAGTCCACGACATCGGTCTTGAGCCGGTGCACAACGAAGCTGGCGAACTCGGCTTCCGCGTACTGGTTGGTGGTGGCCTAGGTCGTACGCCGGTCATCGGCGCATTCATCAACGAGTTCCTGCCGTGGCAGGATCTGTTGAGCTACCTCGACGCCATCCTGCGGGTCTACAACCGCTATGGTCGTCGCGACAACAAATACAAGGCGCGGATCAAAATCCTCGTCAAGGCGCTCACCCCTGAAGTGTTCGCGCAGAAAGTCGATGCGGAAATGGAGCACCTGCGCGGTGGCCAGACCACGCTGACCGAAGCCGAACTGCAGCGCGTCGCCAAGCACTTCGTCGATCCGGACTACAAGGCGCTGGACAACCAGACTGCTCAACTGGCCGATCTGGACAAAGAGCACCCAGGTTTCGCCCGCTGGCGTACCCGCAACACCCTGGCGCACAAGAAGCCGGGTTATGTGGCGGTGACCCTGTCGCTTAAACCGACTGGTGTAGCGCCGGGCGACATCACTGACAAGCAGCTCGACGCCGTCGCCGATCTGGCCGAGCGCTACAGCTTCGGTCAACTGCGCACCTCCCACGAGCAGAACATCATTCTTGCCGATGTCGAGCAGGACAAGCTGTTCACCCTGTGGGGCGAGTTGCGTGAAGGCGGTTTCGCCACGCCGAACATCGGCCTGCTGACCGACATCATTTGCTGCCCTGGCGGTGATTTCTGCTCACTGGCCAACGCCAAGTCGATCCCGATTGCCGAATCGATCCAGCGTCGTTTCGACGACCTCGACTACCTGTTCGACATCGGCGAACTGGACCTGAACATCTCAGGTTGCATGAACGCTTGCGGTCACCACCACGTCGGCCACATCGGCATCCTCGGGGTGGACAAGAAAGGTGAGGAGTTCTATCAGGTCTCCCTCGGCGGCAGCGCCAGCCGTGATGCGAGCCTGGGCAAGATCCTCGGCCCGTCCTTCGCTCAGGAAGTCATGCCTGACGTGATCTCGAAGCTGATCGACGTGTACGTGGAACAACGTACCGAAGACGAGCGCTTCATCGACACCTATCAGCGTATTGGCATCGACCTCTTCAAGGAACGCGTCTATGCAGCGAATCATTAAGAACAACGAAGTCGTCGACGAAACCTGGCACCTGCTGCCAAAGGATTTCAACATCGACGAGATCAGCAATTGCGACGATCTGATCGTTCCGCTGCAACTGTGGCGTGAACACAGCCGCATGCTCAAGGCTCGCGATGGCGGCTTGGGCGTATGGCTCGACGCTGACGAGGAAGCCGAGGAAATCGGTGAAGACGTCGATCAGTTCCAGGTGATCGCGCTGAATTTCCCGGCGTTCACTGACGGGCGCAACTACTCCAACGCGCGCCTGTTGCGTGATCGCTATGGCTTCAAAGGCGAGCTGCGCGCAATTGGCGATGTGCTGCGCGATCAACTGTTCTACCTGCGCCGCTGCGGTTTCGACGCCTTTGCCGTGCGTGCGGACAAAGATCCGTACGAAGCGCTGGAAGGTCTCAAGGACTTCTCGGTGACCTATCAGGCCGCCACTGACGAACCGCTGCCGCTGTTCCGTCGCCGCTAAGGCTTAGTCTTCCTGCTAACAAAAAACTGCGAACAAAAAAACGCCGGTCATTGACCGGCGTTTTTTTATGCCTGACTGACTTACCAGAAGCGTTGCTGGGTCAGTCGACTCCACCAGCTCAGCAGCACGCGATCTACTGAACCGCTGGCAGCCATGCCGATGCGCTCCTGCAGGCTTTTGCGTTCGGCGTAATGCAGGTGGTAAACCTCGGCCTGTTTGGCCTTCTGCGAGAGGTATTCATCACTGGTTTTGAGTTCATCGACCAGTTGTTTGTCCAGCGCCGCGACGCCGAGCCAGACTTCGCCGGTCGCCACGTCATCGATGGCCAGTTGTGGACGGTAGCGGGCAACGAAGTTCTTGAACAGTTGGTGGGTGATGTCCAGGTCTTCCTGAAACTTCTCACGGCCTTTCTCGGTGTTTTCGCCAAACACGGTCAGGGTGCGTTTGTACTCACCGGCGGTCAGCACTTCAAAGTCGATGTCGTGCTTCTTCAGCAGGCGATTGACGTTAGGCAACTGCGCAACCACACCGATCGAGCCGAGAATGGCGAACGGTGCACTGATGATCTTCTCGCCGATGCACGCCATCATGTAGCCGCCACTGGCCGCGACTTTGTCGATACACACGGTCAAGGGCACGCCGGCTTCGCGGATACGCGCCAGCTGCGACGACGCCAGACCATAGCTGTGGACCATGCCGCCGCCGCTTTCCAGACGCAGGACAACTTCGTCCTTCGGCGTGGCGAGGGTCAGCAGCGCAGTAATTTCATGACGCAGACTCTCGGTGGCCGAAGCCTTGATGTCGCCGTCGAAATCCAGCACGAACACCCGTGGTTTGGCCTCAGGCTTTTTCTTCTGCTTCTTCTCGCTCTTCTCGGACTTGGCCTCGCTTTTGCGCAAGGCTTTCAGTTGATCCTTGTCGAGCAGGGTCTGCTCCAGGCGCTCACGCAGGCCTTTATAGAAATCATTGAGCTTGCTGACCTGCAACTGCCCCGCCGATTTGCGCCGCCCCTTGCTGCGCAACGCGGCAAAACTGGCGAGCACCACCAGAATGGCGATCACCAAGGTGACGGTCTTGGCCAGAAAACTGGCGTATTCGGTGAAAAACTCCACAGAGACTCCTCAAAACGAAGCGTGGATGTGATTTCCACGCGTGATGGTTCCAGCATACCCATGCGCCGGCTCGTCGGCCAGCCGTGAAACCTCTGGCAACACCCCTGTAACGGGCATTTCAAACAAGCGTATGTTTTTTCATTGACAGCTTCCCGGCATCCTCATAACCTCGCCAAACCTTCAACGTACCGGGATGACGCGGACGTGGGCAGCATCTATCTGATTCGACATGGCCAGGCCTCCTTTGGTGCAGACGACTATGACGTCCTGTCGCCGACCGGTGTGCGTCAGGCAGAAATCCTCGGTCAGCACCTCGCTGAACTGGGGATCCGCTTCGATCGCTGCTTGGCAGGCGACCTGCGCCGTCAGCAACACACGGCCACCAGTGCGCTGGAGCAATTCACCGTCAAAGGCCTGTCGGTGCCGACGCTGGAAACCGATTCCGCGTTCAACGAATTCGACGCCGATGCGGTGATCCGCGCCCTGCTCCCGGCGATGTTGGCGGACGAGCCGGAAGCCCTCGACATCCTGCGCAATGCCACGCAAAACCGTGGCGAGTTTCAGCGCATTTTTGCCCTGATCATCGAGCGCTGGCTGGCCGGCACCTATGACACACCAGGGTTGGAGAGCTGGCTGGGCTTCGTTGAACGGGTTCAGGCCGGCTTGCATCGCATTCTCGAACAGGCTGAAAAAAATCAGAAAATCGCGGTGTTCACCTCAGGTGGCACAATCACCGCCCTGCTCCACCTCATTACACAAATGCCTGCGAAACAGGCTTTTGAGTTGAATTGGCAAATCGTCAACACCTCGCTCAACCAGCTGAAGTTTCGCGGTCGCGAGGTGGCTCTGGCTTCCTTCAACAGTCATGCCCATCTGCAACTGCTGAAGGCCCCGGAACTCATCACTTTCCGCTGAGTCCGGATTACTGTGACCCTTGCTGTAATCACCCAGCTTCTATTACCCAAAAAAGGATCGAACCATGACCTCCGTAGCTGATGCCGTACAAGCAATGAAAGCCAAGTTCAACCCAGCCGCTGCTGCCGGTCTGGATCTGGTCTTCGGTTTCCGCATCGACGACACCAAGAACTTCTCGCTGATCGTCAAAGACAGCACCTGCGAGCTGCAAGAAGGCGAGAACCCGGACGCCCAGGTCACTCTGGTCATGGACGGCGAAACCCTGCAAGGCATCGTTGACGGTTCGACCGACGGCATGCAAGCGTTCATGGGCGGCAAACTGCGCGCTGAAGGCGACATGATGCTGGCGATGAAACTGTCCGAGCTGTTCCCTTCGTAATACCGCTGTTCAGTGACAAAAAAATCCCGCCCATGTGGCGGGATTTTTGCGTTTGGCGGCGACGGTCATGCAAAAACGGCACGCGCGCACTTCAAACCAATGCCATCTCCCGCAGCAATCGAGTATCCAGTCCGAACCGCTCTTGAGAAACCATCTTGAACTGCCCTTCTGCCAGTTCGCAGCTCACCAGCAAATTCCATGAATGCCGGGTTGCCACCGAGGGGATCAGCATAAACGGATGTTCGGCCAGTAAAGCGTCGACAAACAGCCGTTGATTGGGTGAAGGCGTCGCGGGACTCAACCAGTAAGGATTCGGCACTTCTTCCGGCTGCACAATCCTGACCTTTGCCTCACTGACGACCTCAAAACAAGTCAGTACATGAGGCTCCCTGTCCAACACATCAAAACTATGATTGGCTGCCACCTCCAGAATTGCCGAGGACGGATCGACGGATGCATAAACAACTCGCCGACCCGGTGTATTCCATCGACCTCCGTTCGCGTTTGAACCTATCCCTTTGTCCCAGGTACATCCGTAAACCTCGCGATCCAGCCGCCAGGCATACCACTGCTCGTCCCAAGGCAAAGGGTTCATGGGTAAACGCAATATATAAGCTGACCCAAGTATTGCTCCACCATCTGAAAACCCAGTGGATTTCGGGTCAACTCCAACGGCACATGACCGTTCAGGTACGTGGTGGGCTTCTGCATCCAGTCCTCCGCCCGTGATTGCCCCCCGAATGCCCTGATGGCCTTCTCCAGCACCAACGCATACTGGTAGGCGACGACGCTATGCTGCGGGTCAAGCCGTACCGACTTGCCTTCCTTCAGAAGCCGTCGCACGGTTCTGACAGACATGCCGGTGATGCGTTTGACCATGTCGCCATGCAGGTACATTTCGGAGGTTGAAAGCATGTTGACGACGTCGCTCAGCTCAAAGCCTTCATCTGTAAGGCGAACGATCAGCAAGGCATCATCCCCCATGTTCTGGCCATGCACGAGCAACTCGACAGGTTTGCCCTCGACCTTTTTCAGTCCCGTGAGCCGGGGCGTTTTCACTGTAGGCATCGCGACATCCTCCATGGGGCATCGGGCACGATCGTCGCGCCAATGATGGCGTGGGGAATAAGCAGAGGTTTCATTTTCGATGAGTGAGGTGCGCATGATTCATCCTTTTCTAGGCTCTAAGCGTTCAAGCCGCTCAGCGACTTCAATGTCACGGCTGATGCTATAGAACGCGCTTCCGACGACCAACCTGAAAAAGTCGTCGGAAATATCCCCTTTTTTGCTCAAACCTCTCCTGCTTCCGTAGGACGTAAACAAGGAGTGCCTGACACAACGTTGACCTCGATCACTGATGCATGCGTCGCCACTGATTACTCTTCCCGCTCCATCGAAGGCCAAGGAAGGCTCACCGGGAGCCTGCGGCTGATCCCATTCAAGGAAGAATTTTCATGCGCCCCCTCAAAATTATCCTGCTGTCATCGGCGTTCAACGGCCTGACCCAACGCGCCTGGCTGGAGCTGCGTCAGGCCGGGCATTCGCCCAGCGTTGTGGTGTTTACCGACGAGGCGACGGTCTGCGAACAGATCGAACACAGCGGCACCGATCTGGTGATCTGCCCGTTTCTCAAGGACCGCGTGCCGCAAGCGCTGTGGAGCAATACCGCTCGGCCGGTGGTGATCATCCACCCCGGCATCGTCGGCGATCGCGGTGCGAGTGCACTGGACTGGGCGATCACCAACGAGCTGTCGCGCTGGGGCGTGACTGCATTGCAAGCGGTCGAGGAAATGGACGCCGGCCCGGTATGGGCCACCTGCGAGTTCAACCTGCCGGCGGGCCTGCGCAAATCCGAGTTGTACAACGGGCGGGTCAGCGATGCGGCAATCCGCTGCATTCGCGAAGTGGTCGAGAAGTTCAGTGACGGATTCGTTCCAGTGGCGCTGGATTACGCCGATCCCAAGGTGCGCGGCCGCTTGCAGCCGAACATGAAGCAGGTTGATCGCAGCTTCAGTTGGCATGATTGCGCACACTTCATCAAGCGCTGCATCGATGCCGCCGACGGCCAGCCCGGCGTGCTGGCAAGCCTGGCCGGCGGGCAGTACTACGTGTACGACGCACACCTTGATTCACGCAACGGCGTGCCCGGTGAAATTCTCGCGGTGCACGACGATGCGGTATTGATCGCGGCCGGCGATCAGAGCGTGTGGCTCGGCTCGCTGCGACGCAAACCGCAGCCCGGGGAAGAAACGTTCAAGCAACCGGCGCGGCATATTCTCGCCGGGCAACTGGCCGCTGTGCCGACGCTGGACTGGTCGATCGCCAACTCGCCATTCAGCGACGAGGCGTATCAATCAATTCGTTACCGCGAATCCGGGCATGTCGGTGAGTTGACCTTCGAGTTCTACAACGGCGCCATGAGCACCGAACAATGCCGGCGCATGGTCGAGGCGCTGCGCTGGGCCAAGTCCCGCGACACCCAGGTGTTGTTGATCAAGGGTGGGCGCGGGAGTTTTTCCAACGGTGTGCATTTGAATGTGATTCAGGCCGCCCAGGATCCAGGTGCTGAAGCCTGGGCGAATATTCAGGCGATCGATGATGTCTGCGCAGAGCTGCTGACCGCGCGGCAACTGGTGGTCAGCGGCGTGACCGGCAATGCCGGGGCCGGCGGCGTGATGCTCGCGCTGGCGGCTGATATCGTCTTTGCCCGCGCCGACATCGTGCTCAACCCGCACTACAAAAGCATGGGCTTGTATGGCTCGGAATATTGGACGTACAGCCTGCCCCGCGCCGTCGGCCCGGCAATAGCCGAGCAACTGACTCAGGCCTGTCTGCCGGTGAGCGCGAGTCAGGCGTTGCAGATGGGCATGCTCCAGGAAATCGGCCCGCGCTGCCCGGAGGAGTTTTCGCTGTGGTTGCTGCAACGGGCCAACAGCGTCTTGAGCGATCCGACGTACGCTGCGGTGCGTGAGCGCAAGGCGCGGACTGATCAGGTGTTGATCCAGCAATGTCGCGAAAGCGAGTTGCAGGAAATGCAGGAAGACATGCTTTACGACCGTAATGGGTTTGCCGAGAAGTGCCGTCATTTTGTCTACAAGCGCAAGGCGTGTGGTACGCCGGCGCGGTTGGTTGAAGATTGGGCTCGGGTGGTTGAGTTAGCGGATTGAAATTTGTGGTGCCTGTTTTTCCCCTCACCCTAGCCCTCTCCCAAGGGAGAGGGAACCGATCAGGGGATATTGGAGATCTACATCGACCTGAAAGCTTTGCTCTGAATCCAAAGTCGACCGCCCTGAAAGTTTGGCTCTGAATCCATAGTCGACACGGCGGTTCAGGTCGATGCGTGACGAAAGACACTTTGGTCGGTCCCCTCTCCCCCCGGGCGGTCCGACGTTTCGGGAGGGTTAGGGTGAGGGGCTCTTTGCACTTACAATGCGCCCCACCTCAAACACCGGCCCGCCCATGGACATTGACCTCGCTCGCACCTTTCTGGAAATCGTCCGTCACGGCAGTCTCGCGGCGGCGGCGCAGAAGTTGTTCGTCACACAAACGGCGATCACCGCCCGGGTGCAGAAACTCGAAAGCCAGTTGGGCAGCACGCTGTTCGTGCGCAATCGCGCCGGGGCGAAATTGACGGCCAACGGCGAGGCTTTCGTGGTCTACGCCAATCAACTGGTGCAGACCTGGGAAGCGGCGCGGCGCGACCTGCCGCTGCCCGAGGGGTATCACAACGTGCTGCACATCGGCGGCGAAGTCAGTCTGTGCAACCCGCTGATGCTCAGTTGGGCGGCCGAGCTGCGCGAGAAGATCCCCGGGCATGCCCTGCGCATGGAGATCCGCGACGGCGAGAACCTGCTGCGCCAACTCGAACTCGGCGTGCTCGACGCTGCGCTGGTCTATCAACCGGAATACTGGCCGGGTTTGCAGGTTGAGCAGGTGCTGGAGGAGAAACTGATTCTGGTGCGCGCGCCTGATCGCCCGGATCCCTACGTCTATATCGACTGGGGCCCGGACTTCCGCCGCCAGCACGACGCCGCCCTGCCGGAAAAAGCCAAAGCCGCGCTGAGTTTCAACCTTGGCCCACTCGCCCTGCAATACATCCTCGAAAACGGCGGCAGCGGCTACTTCCGCACCCGTGTGGTGCGCAGCTATCTGGAAAGCGGCGCACTGGAAACGGTGACCAAAGCCCCTGAATTCGGCTACCCGACCTACCTGGTGTATTCGCGCGATCGCGACTCGGCGACATTGCAACAAGCCTTCGATCTGCTGCGCGAAGTGATCCGCACCGATGACGACTGGTCGCAACGGTGGAACCCGCTGAGCTGACCGAGAAGCACGGGCAGCCGCTTTACACCGGATCATGGCGTATGTGACCTCAAGGTCCGGCCTGCACAAATGGCCGGATCGACTAATCTGCCGGGTACAGCAAAATACCCGCAGGTGAGCGCAGTGAGGCAGACCACCGAGGCATTCCGCAGCTGCTATCGTGCGGCGATTCATCCGTTGTACAACCCGTGGCTGCACGGCGCCTTCGTGCTGCTGTTCGGGGTGCTGGCCATCGGTGTGTTCTGGAGCAGCGTGCACCAAGTGGGCTGGCTGGAATGGCTGAGCGTGCCGCTGACGTTGCTGTTTTTCAACTTTGGCGTGTACATGGTCCATCGCCATCTCGGCCACCACAAAAAGTCCTTCGCGAAAATGTTCTACGCCCGGCATGCCGGCGACCATCACAGCTTCTTCGCGCCCGGCCACATGACCTACGACAGCGCTCGCGACTGGCGGGTGATTCTGTTTCCGGCGTGGCTGATCGTGATCCATACGCTGGTGATTACGCTGCCGCTGTGGTGGCTGTTCGCGCAGTTCAACGTCAACGTCGCCGGGTTGTTCGCTGGCAGCATGGTGCTGGGTTATCTGGCCTATGAAGTCTTTCATGCCGCCGAACATCTGCCGCCGGAAAACCCACTGACGCGCCTGCCGTGGATCCGTCAGATGCGCCGTCTGCACGAACTGCATCACCGTCGCGAGCGCATGCAGGAGCGCAATTTCAACATTGTTCTGCCGTTGATGGACTACCTGTTCGGCACCCTTTACTGGGAACCGGAAGCCGCCCCTTTGAGCCATTCGAGAATGCCCATGACCCGCATGCAGCACCAGATCGATATCGCCGGCGAACCGATTGCCGTGCTCGCCTACGCTGCCAGTGTCGGCCGCTGGCCCGAGTGGCATCCGTCATCGCTGAAGATTGACGGCCCCTCCGGCCCGCTGCATGCAGGCGCACGCTTTGAAGAAGACATTCATGCCGGCGGCCGTGCAGGTCACCTGAGCTGGGCAGTCACCGAATACCTGCCCGGCCGGCGCTGGTGCGCGCGGGCCCAGGGCGATCACGGGTTGTCGCTGGAGCTGACTTACGAGTGCCACGCCGAAGGTGACGGCACGCGGTTTGTGCGCACGCTGGATTATCGCTTCGACGGACTGGGCATGCGCATCGCCAATCAGTTGCTGCTCAAGCGGCGCATCGACCGTGAGTCCGCTGCATCCATGCTCGCGCTGCGTGACATGGCTGCGCAGTACCTGGCGTCAGCGAGGGCTAGCGCATGAGGTGGCGGCGGTTTTTAGTATTGCTGATAGTCGCCGTCATCGCGTTTCTGCTGCTGATGCCCACCAAGGTCGAGCCGGTTGCCTGGACACCGCAGGCCGCGCCCTCGCTGACCGACGGGATTTACGCCGATAACCAGCGCCTCAAAGGTGCGGCGAAGGTTGGCCCCAGTGACATCGAAGGGCCGGAAGCGCTGCTGCTGGAAGGAGAATTCCTGATCACCGGCCTGCATGACGGTCGGCTGATCCGCAGCAGTCTTGATGGCAAGGAACGCAAAGTACTGGCCGACACCGGTGGCCGACCGCTGGGGCTCGCGCGGCATCCCAACGGGATTCTGGTGATCGCCGACGGGGTCAAGGGTTTGCTGTCTCTCGATGCGCAGGGTCAGGTGACTGCCTTGACCAAAGAGGCCAATGGTGTGGACTTCGGTTTCACCGATGACGTGGCGATCGACAAGTCCGGCCATTATGCCTATTTCAGCGATGCCTCCAGCCGTTGGGGTTACGGGCATGACGGCGAGGCGATCATTGAGCACGGTGGCGACGGACGCCTGCTGCGCTACGACTTCCAGACCGGCAAAACCAGTGTGTTGTTGGACAAACTGCAGTTCGCCAACGGCGTGACCCTTGGCCCGGATGACGCCTATGTGCTGGTCAATGAAACCGGTGCCTACCGGATCAGTCGCTTCTGGCTGAAGGGTCCCCAGGCAGGCACCCATGACCTGTTTATCGACAACTTGCCGGGGCTGCCGGACAACCTCTCATTCAATGGCCGCGACCGGTTCTGGGTTGCGCTGTATGCACCGCGTAGTGCCTTGCTCGATGCCACGGCCGGCCATCCGTTCGCACGCAAGATGATTGTGCGGGCGTTGAGCGTGTTGCCGACGCCTATGGAGAAGCGCGGGTTTGTGCTGGGGCTGGATCTGCAAGGCAAGGTGATTGCCAATCTGCAGGATGCGAGCAGCGGCAACTATTCGCCGATTACCACGGTGCGTGAGTATGGGGACTGGTTGTATTTCGGGTCTTTGAAGGCCATGCATATGGCGCGGTTGCCGTTGGCTGATGCGCTGAAGTAAATCAGCAGCCTTTGTGCTGGATTGACTGACGCCATCGCTGGCAAGCCAGCTCCCACAGGGGTTCATGTTGTTCACAGATTATGTGCACGACCCGATACCTGTGGGAGCTGGCTTGCCAGCGATAGCGGTCTGTCAATTAGAGGACTTATCAAACTTGTCGGGGTCTTCGTCTTCAGGAATATCCTCAACAGGCTCTTCGGGATTCGCCGTGGTATGCGCCGGGCTGTTCGGCTCCGGATGCGTCGGCACCGGGTCGAATGCGCCCTGCTCTTCGCTGGGGAATTTGGGATCGCTCATGGGGCACCTCGCATGGAGTCGATGAGTTCGGACTCTGAACATTCGAGGTGCCGGTCGTGGCTGTCGTTCAAGTCAATCCGCAACCGTAGGTCGGCGGATCAACAGCGGATCAGGACGGCGCCTGCAAATGGCTGACGATTTCGTCTTTGACCTTCAGACGCTTCTCTTTGAGTTTTTTCAGTGCGTCGTCACTGGGAGCGTCCGAGGTGGCCGTTTCGGCCTTGACCACCTCAGCATCAGCCTGGGAATACTTGTTGATCAGTGAATCCAGTCGCGGATCCTGGGTGCGTTTTTGCTGGATCTCTTCCTTCGTGCAGCTCAAGTCCTGAAACAGGTCATGGGGAACCGGCATGGAACACCTCCGTGAGTTGATCGGCGACCAACGCGACCGATTGCGCTGGCCAGTCTTCAGAATGGCCTCGGTCAGGCCGTTCTGTCGACTCCCTGTCAGACCAGCGGTGGCCGTTCGTCGCCCTGTCGCAAATGCGATAAAACCTTTGATCACCGTCGCCCCTCCACTCTTTAACGCTCACAAAAACTTGCGTGGAGATACAACTATGGACGGATTCAACCTGCGTCACCTTGCACTTGCCGTTGCCCTGAGTGCGAGCATGGGCAGCGCCTTCGCTGCTACCGACAATGACTTCGTCGATAACGCCGCGGCCGGTAGCATCGCCGAAATCGAAACCAGTCGCCTGGCCCTGGAAAAAAGCCAGTCTGCCGATATCAAGAAATTCGCCGAAATGATGATCACCGATCACAGCAAGGCTAATGACGAACTGGCGACGATTGCCAAGACTCACGACATCGAAGTGCCGGATACCACCACTCTGGTCAAACAGGCCAAGGAGAAAATCCTCGACATGCGCGATGAATCCTTCGATGCGGCTTACGCCAACAACCAGGTCAAGGCCCACGAAGACACCATCGAGTTGTTCAAGAAGCAAGCCAATACCGTGACGGATGACAAGGTCAAAGGGGCGACTGAGCTGAAAGCCTTTGCCCAGAAAATGCTGCCAGGGCTGGAAAAACACCTGACGGCGGCGAAAGAGCTGCAAGCCAAGTACCCGAGCAAGTAGTCGAGCTTGCCCTTGCCCTCACCCTAACCCTCTCCCAGAGGTAGAGGGGACTGACCGAGCTGTTCATCCGAGTTACGCCGACGTGCACGACCGCGGTGAATCCAGTTTTGAAAAGCCCACGATCAGCTCCCTTCCCCCTCGCCCCCTTGGGGGAGAGGGTTGGGGTGAGGGGGAAAAATCTCAGCCGCACCACAAAACCCAAGCGCAAAAAAATGCCGCATCCAACCCTGCGGCATTCCTTTATTTCGCCCCCCGATTAACCCCCATCAGTATCAATATCCGCATCCGTCTCCTCTCCCGGCTTTGCCCGATCCGGCTCAGGCTCGAAACCGGGGCTGAACTCGTTGTCGTTATCGGTATTCTGGTTCTTCTGATCCACCGCCGGGTCAGCACTTTGCGTCTGGCCTGTATCGCCCTGTTGCTGCGCAGGCTGCGTGGGCGCCGATTGCCCCGGCACTTGCGGGTCGATCGCCGGGTCATTGCGATTGATCGGTTCCCCGGATTGATTTTGCTGCTGTGTCGATTGCTCGTTCATAAGCACCTCGTTGGTCATCACCAGCGCGACTGAAACCAGTCGGGCCTTGCAGATTCGAAGCTGCCTGCGCGCCAACGTTCAAAACATCGTGCTTGGAACTCGCCGTTACCGGCTCAAGGCGCGCGCCAAAAACGGCGCAGTCCGGCTCTTTTTACTGGCAGCCACTTTCTGCGGCGTGCCCGCCACGACAATCTTGCCGCCCTGATCCCCCGCCCCCGGGCCGATGTCGATCACCCAGTCGCTCTGCGCGACCACGCGCATTTCATGCTCGACCACGATGACCGTGTGCCCCGCTGTCACCAGCGTATCCAGCTGTTCCAACAGTCGGTCGACATCCCGAGGGTGCAGGCCAGTGGTCGGTTCATCCAGCACATACAACGTCGCGCCGCGCTGATTGCGCTGCAACTCGGTGGCCAGTTTGATCCGCTGCGCCTCACCGCCGGACAACTCCGTGGCTGGTTGCCCAAGTCGCAGATAACCGAGGCCGATATCGCGCAGCACTTCCAGCGAACGCCGAATCCCCGGCTGCCCGACAAAAACTTCCACCGCCTCATCGACCGTCAATTGCAGCACCTGCGCGATGCTCAAACCTTCCCACAAAACCGCCAGCGTCTGCGGGTTGTACCGCGCGCCATGACAGGTCGGGCACGGCGCATACACGCTGGGCATGAACAGCAACTCGACGCTGACAAACCCCTCACCCTCGCACGTCGCGCAACGGCCCTTGGCGACGTTGAAGGAAAACTGCCCGGCGTCATAACCCGCCGCCCGCGCTTCAGGCGTAGCGGCAAACAGTTTGCGCACGTTGTCGAACAGCCCGGTGTAGGTCGCCAGATTGGAGCGCGGCGTACGGCCGATGGGTTTCTGATCGACTTGCACCAGCCGCTTGATCGATTCCAGCCCGGCCGTGATCTGGCCGCTGCTGACTTGCGGCGCGTCGTCTTCAAGGCTCAACTCTTCAGGTTCCGCCTCAGCGTTCGGTCGTCCCAGTTGCGCACCGACCAGTTCCAGCAACGCCTGACTGACCAGACTCGACTTGCCGGAACCGGAGACACCGGTCACCGAAGTGAAGCAACCCAAGGGAAATTCAGCGCTGAGGTTGTTGAGGTTATTGCGCGTGATGCCCTCCAGTTTCAGCCACGACGTCGGCTTGCGCGCGGTACGCGTTTGACGTGGCGTTTCGGCAAACAGATAAGCGCGGGTCTGCGATTGTTCGACGCCAGCCAGACCGGCCGGTGGGCCGCTGTATAACACCTGACCACCCTTCTCACCCGCCGCCGGCCCGACGTCGATCAACCAGTCAGCGCGGCGCATGGTTTCCAGATCATGCTCAACCACAAACAGCGTGTTGCCATCGGCCTTCAAGCGCTGCAAGGCTTCGAACAATGCCTCACCGTCCGCCGGATGCAAACCGGCGGAGGGCTCATCGAGCACGTAGATCACGCCGAACAACTGCGAGCCCAATTGCGTCGCCAATCTCAGGCGCTGCAACTCACCGGACGACAAGCTCGGCGTGCTGCGCTCCAGCGCCAGATAGCCCAGCCCCAAGTCGGTCAACGTGCTGACCCGTTCCAGCAGATCCTCGGCAATGCGTTGCGCCGCCAGGCGTTTTTCCAGCGACAGATTCGGCGTGTGCCGCACATCCGGCGCGCTGGCGTGACCACTGGCACCCTGAGCGACGCGTTGCTGGCGGGCTTCGCGGGTTTGCGCATGACTGAGGGTTGCGCCGGTTTCCTCCGCGTGTTCCAGATAACTGGCGGCCGCCACCGGTTTTAAAACTTCAGCGACTTGCAGCAATGGCATCTGTGACAGCTCACCAATGTCATACCCGGCAAACGTCACCGACAGCGCCTCGCGTTTCAGCCGTTTGCCATCGCACAACGGGCAAGGACTGCCGAGCATGAACCGCGCAACGCGCTTTTTCATCAGCGCACTTTGCGAGTGGGTGAAGGTGTGCAGGATGTAGCGGCGAGCGCCGGTGAAGGTGCCTTGATAACTCGGCTCCATCTTGCGCTTGAGGGCGACACGGGTCGCTTCCGGGGTCAGCCCGGCGTACACCGGCAAGGTCGGGGTTTCTTCGGTGAAGAGAATCCAGTCGCGCTGCTTTTTCGGCAACTTGCGCCACGGGATGTCGACGTCGATGCCCATTGTCACGAGGATGTCGCGCAGGTTCTGGCCCTGCCATGCCAGCGGCCAGGACGCCACAGCGCGCTGGCGGATGGTCAGGCTCGGGTCCGGCACCATCAGCGTTTCCGTGACTTCATAGACCCGGCCGAGCCCATGGCAATCAGGGCAGGCGCCCTGCGGCGTGTTCGGCGAAAAGTCCTCGGCGTACAGCATCGCCTGCCCCGGCGGATAACTGCCGGCGCGGGAATAGAGCATGCGGATCAGGCTCGACAACGTGGTGACACTGCCCACCGAGGAGCGCGTGCTCGGCGTACCCCGCTGCTGTTGCAGGGCCACGGCGGGCGGCAGGCCTTCGATGGAATCGACATCCGGCACCCCGACCTGATCGATCAGCCGCCGCGCATACGGCGCTACGGATTCGAAGTAACGGCGCTGGGCTTCGGCATACAAGGTGGAAAACGCCAGCGACGACTTGCCCGACCCGGATACCCCGGTGAACACCACCAATGCATCGCGGGGAATGTCGATGTCGACGTTCTTCAGGTTGTGCTCACGGGCGCCACGCACACGGACCATGCCGGCGGGTGCTTTTGAGGTGCGCTTGGAAGTCATTGGCGAGCCTTGTTCAGGAGTCTGGATTATCTGTCGATAGTTATGCAGACCCTGTGGTGAGGGGAATTATCCCCGTTCGGCGGCGCAGCCGTCGTAAAAACTGAGTGTGCGATGTGGCTGGGGGAGTGCTAGGGAGTGCTGGGGAGTGCTGGGGAGTGCTTCGCACTCCAACGGGGATAAATCCCCTCGCCACAAATAAATCCCCTCACCACAGGTGATCTTCCTCGCCATAAAGAAAGGGGTGAAGTGGGGTCAGGCGCCGAGCACCGAACGGATCATCTGCAACAACGACTCCGGGCTATAGGGCTTGCCGAGCAAATGCGTGTCGGGGCTCAACTGGTGATTGCGCGAGATGATGTCGCGGGTGTGGCCGGAGGTGAACAGCACCGCCACCGGTGGCGTCTGCACCTTGGCCCAGGCAAACAGGTCGGAACTCTTGATCAGCCCCGGCATGACCACATCGGTGAAAATCAGGTCAACTTCGACGCCCTCCAACAGCATCTGCATCGCCGCATCGCCATTACCGGCAGTCAGCACGTGATAACCCTCTTCACGCAGCAGTTCCACCGCCGAGGCGCGCACCGCGTCGTTGTCTTCGACCACCAGAAGGGTCTCGTTGCCCCCGCCCAACACCTCATCAGTCGTGGAGGACTCTTCGCGAACCGGTCGCAAACTGCGCGGAAAGTACAGCTCTACCCGCGTACCTTCGCCCAGCGTGCTGTCGATCTCGACATGCCCACCGCTCTGTTTGACGAAACCGAACACCATGCTCAAACCGAGCCCGGTGCCTTCGCCGTCGGCCTTGGTGGTGAAGAAAGGTTCGAACACCTGCTCCAGTATCTGCGCAGGAATACCGGCGCCAGTATCGCTCACCGCCACCCGCACGAATTCGCCTGGGACGATGCCTTTGCCGACGCAAAACGTGCTGTCCAGAAACGTATTGAAGGCGCTCAGCACAATCGTGCCTTCGCCTTTCATGGCATCGCGAGCGTTGATCGCCAGGTTGAGAATGGCGTTTTCCAGCTGATTGCGGTCGACGTTGATGTGCCACGGCTCTTGCGGCAATTGCACCTCGATCTGAATGGTTTCGCCCAGCGCCCGTTGCAGCAACTCACCGACGCCTTCGAAGATCTGCTGCGGATTGCACACCGCAGGCGACAGCGGTTGACGCCGGGCAAACGCGAGCAGTTGCGAAGACAGCTTGGCGCCGCGTTCGACCGCCGCCAGCGCAGCGTTGACGCGGCGATGCACATTGGCGTTTTCCGGCTCGTGCCGCGCCAGCAGGTGCAGGTTGCCGGCGATCACCTGCAACAGGTTATTGAAATCATGGGCGACGCCACCGGTGAGGCCGCCAATCGCTTCGAGCTTCTGCGATTGACGCAGTTGTTCTTCAGCGGTCAGCCGCGCTTCGACTTCATCGGCCACGCGCTGTTCGAGGTTACGGGTGAATTTGAGCAGGGATTCTTCGGCGCTCTTGCGTTCATGGATGTCGATCAACACCCCGGGGAAACGCAGCGCTTCACCGTGCTCGTCGAATTCGCAACCGCCGCTGGCCAGCACCCACAGGTAACTGCCATCGCTGCGCAGTACCCGGTATTCGACGTTGTACGGCGCGCCGGTCTTTACGCAATGGGCGACACTTTCCTGAACCCAGGCACGGTCATCGGGGTGGATTCGCGATTGCGCAATGTGTTGTGCCAGGTTGCTCAGATCATGTTCCGACGGGTAAGAAAATGTGCGGGCAAAACGCTCATCCGCCGACAACACATTGTGCTTCACATCCCAGACAAACGAGCCGAGCAAGGCCCCCGCATTAAGCGCCAGGCGCACTCGCTCGTTGTCGGCCCGGTAGGCCTCCTCGGCGGCTCGGCGGCGCTGCTCGGAGCGCATGAATTCGGTGGTTTCCACCACCATTGCCATGACCCCGGACGGCTTGCCTTCATCGTTGGCCACCGGGCTGTAATACAGATCCATCCAGACGTCTTCGGGAACTCCGTCGCGCAGCAACACCAGCTCTTTGTTGCGAAACGACAAGGTGCCACCCGCCAGGCAAGTGTCGACGACATGCCGATTGAACTCGGCAACCTCCGGCCAACCCAACTCCACCGGCACGCCTAGCAGGTAAGGATGACGACCACCGGCAAATTCCGAGTAGGCGTCGTTATAGATCATGTAACCGGCACGGCCCCAGAGCATGACCATCGGCAACGGTGAGGCGAGCATCATCTGCACGGCGCAGCAAAGGCTGGCGGGCCATCGATCGAGAGGGCCCAGTTCGGTATGGCTCCAGTCGAACGCGCAGATGCGTTCGGCCATTTCGCCTTTCCAACCGTCACAACCGTGGCTATCGGATAAAAACTGCATCGCCTGACTCGGTGTCCTGTGTGTTTGCCCGATTGATCGCATGCCAAATCGCCGCGATCGCCCGTCTGTTTCGAGCATCGCCAGACACATTGGTTTCATTAGAGGTATAGCCGATTTCAACACCGACTCAGGATTAAACGCCGATCAGGTGTTTGAGCGCAGGGTAGCCAGTTTTCATCTTCGCGGCGACGTTCAGAATCGTGAAGATGCAGGGTCTTGATTGCAAGTCGATCAGGGAACAGGTCGAGGTGGCGTTGCCGCGGGTGCGCTTGTTGCAAGCGTGGACGGAGGTAGCGGGGGGTGGCGAGCGGTTTTGGCCTGTTCCAGAATAAACCGACAGAGGACCGCATAACCCCTGTGGGAGCGAGCTTGCTCGCGAAAGCAGTGGATCAGTCAGCATCCATGTTGAATGACAAACCGCCTTCGCGAGCAAGCTCGCTCCCACAGGGATTAATGTCGCAGCCTCAGTCCGTGCCGTACTTTGGCGAGCGCGGGCCATACAACAGCCCGGCCGGATGCCCGGCCGACAGCAGGCGATTACTCGCCACACCGGCAATCGGGAAACCGGCATCGGTAGAACTGTTGATGATCTGCTTCACCGCAGCCGTGATAAGCATGCCGATCAGGCCGCCGCCACCGTTGTTGCCGCCCTCTTCGCTCGACGCCCGGGCCGAACCGGTCCACAGCGTGGTGCCGCTTTTCAGATCAACCAGTTTCGCCGTTGCCGTCACTGCGGTTTCGCTGCTGATCACCATGTAACGCGTACCGTACTCGGTCACGGTGATGTACAACGCCGCGTCAGCACCGAAGATTTCCTGCAGCTTGTTGGCCGGCGCCTGGTGAATGTCGTCAGGTGTGGTCAAACCGTTCTGGCGGAATGTCTCGTCAACCAGGGTGATCGGCAGCACGTAGTAACCGGCCTCGGCCAGCGGAAACGTTACTTGCGACAGCAGGCTGTACGACGCCTTGACGTCCGGCGAAGTATTCAGTGGCGGCAGCACCAGAATGGTCTTCGGACGCGCTTGTTTGTACGCCGAATAATCCACGGTCTTGGGTTTGACGCAGCCACCGAGAAGGGTCAGTGCCAGCACGCCGGCCAGCAGTTTCACTGCACGCGGGATCATTTGACGTCTCCGGCCTTGGCGTTTTTAAGCAGAAAATCCATGTAAGTGCCGGACTCGGGAAACAGCGTCTTTTCGGTACGGAACTGCTGCACCATCTGATCGTCCTTGCCCATGCTCAGATACAGCAGACCCAGATGCGCATGGTAACCCGGCGGTACGGCCTTACCGGTGGAGCGGATTTTTTGCAGGTCACGCTCAAGCGCTTCGGCCTGGGCTTCTTTCGGCTCTTCGCCTTTGAAGTATTCGTAAACCTGCGGTTCGTAGCCTTCCCACTGGTACAGGGTTTTCGGGCCGGCACAACCGGCCAGCAGAGTGCTGGCGGCCAGGGTCAGGGCCAGCAGCGACCGCGACAGAGTCAAATTCATGTGTTGTTGCTCCTTGCAATGGGCGTCGATCAGTTGCCCGGTTTCCAGGCACCGGCGTTCATGCCATCCACCAGACGATTGATCGCCTCGCGCATGGCCAGATCCAGGACTTTGCCGTTGAGGGTGGAGTCGTAGGCAGCGGTGCCGCCGAAGCCGATGATTTCGCGGTTGGACAAGGCGTACTCGCCTGCGCCCTGGGTCGAATACACCACTTCCGACGTGCTGATGTTGACGATGTTCAGGTTGACCTTGGCGTAAGCGACCTGGGTCTTGCCACGGCCGAGAATGCCGAACAACTGATGATCGCCCGTTTCTTTGCGGCCGAACTCGGTGACGTCACCGGTGACCACGTAGTCGGCACCTTTAAGGCGCTGGGCCTGGCCCTTGATCGCCGCTTCCTGCTGGATTTCGCCCATGTTGTCGCGATCCAGCACGGAGAAACGGTTGGTCTGCTGCAAATGCGTGATCAGGATGGTCTTGGCCTGACCGCCGAGACGGTCAACGCCGTCGGAGAAGATCCCGCGCATGTAGCTGGAACGGTTGTCGAACTTGCCCACTGCCATCGGCACGCGAACGCCGGTCCAGACTTGAGAAGCGCTTTCAACCTTGGCCACCGGCAGCGCGCGGGAGCTTTCGGTGGCGCAACCGGCAAGCGAACCGGCCAACGTACCGAGCACGGCAATTGCAACGCCTGAGACCAACATCCGGGAGATCATTCTCACTGAGCATTCCTTCTTGAAAAACGGTGTGTCCCGGCACGGCAACGCGGTGGGGAGCGGAAAAGGGTCGGCATTATGCCAAAGTGCCACCATTCGCAACAGGTTTTTTTTGGCGCCAATTAATCGGCTGACCTGACGGGTGGGATCAGTGAAAATCGCGGCTCTGCACGCGGATGCCGTTAAGCAGCGGGCTCAGGTCACTCAGGCGTCCGGCGATCAGGTGACGGACTTCGCCCTCGCGCTCCCAGCGGCCATCGACCTTGAGCAGTTGCGAGCCGACCAGCACCTGGCGCTGGCGCTCGGCGAGGTCGCGCCAGACCACCACGTTGACGTTGCCGAACTCATCTTCCAACGTCACGAACGTCACACCGCTGGCGGTGCCCGGACGTTGCCGGCCCGTGACCAATCCGGCAATGCTCACCGGGCGTCCGTGCTCGATATCGAGCAACTCCTGTGAACTGCGGCAGCGCCGCGCCTTCAACTCTTCGCGCAGCAGCGCCAGCGGATGCGGCCCTAACGTGGTGCCGACCGTTGTGTAATCTGCGTGCAAGTCCTCGCCAACACTGGGTTTGGGCAGCACCACGTCAGGCTCTTCCTGACTCGATAACCCGGCAAACAACCCAAGCTGTTTCTGCACCCCGGCCACTTCCCAGCGCGCCCGATGCCGATGCCCGGCCAAGCCGCGCAACGCCCCGGAATCCGCCAGCAACGCCTGCGCCCTGCTGTCGAGCCCGGCGCGTTCACCCAGATCGGCGACATCGGCAAACGCCCCGCGTGCCCGCGCCGCCTCGATACGCCGGGCGTCGTCCTCACGAAAACCCTTGATCATGCGCAGGCCCATGCGAATCGCCGGTTGCGCGCCGCTGATCGGTTCCAGGCTGCAATCCCAGTCACTGGCGCGCACATCCACCGGGCGGATCTGCAACTGATGCCGACGCGCGTCCTGCAGAATCTGATCCGGGCTGTAAAAACCCATCGGCCAACTGTTGATCAACGCACAGGCGAACGCCGCCGGTTCATGGCATTTGAGCCAGCAACTGGCATACGTCAGCAAGGCAAAACTGGCGGCGTGGGACTCAGGAAAACCGTAACTGCCGAAACCTTTGATCTGCTCGAAAATCTGCGCGGCGAATTCCGGTGTGTAGCCGTTTTTCTTCATGCCGGCAGCGAGTCGCTCCTTGTGCGGCTCAAGCCCGCCGTGGCGTTTCCAGGCAGCCATGGAGCGGCGCAACTGATCGGCCTCGCCGGGGCTGTAGTCGGCGGCGACGATAGCGATCTGCATCACCTGCTCCTGAAACAGCGGCACGCCGAGGGTACGCTCCAGCACCACTTTGAGTTTTTCCGAGGGATAGGTTGCCTCTTCTTCCTTGTTTCTGCGGCGTAGATACGGATGGACCATCCCGCCCTGAATCGGCCCGGGCCGGACGATGGCTACCTCGATCACCAGATCGTAAAACTTCGCCGGTTTCAGGCGCGGCAGCATCGACATCTGCGCGCGGGATTCGATCTGGAACACGCCGATGGTGTCAGCGCGGCTGATCATCTCGTAGGTCGGTTTGTCTTCGGGGGGGATCGTTGCCAGGCTCAGATCCTGATTGCGATGACGGCGCAGCAGATCGAAACAGCGACGAATCGCACTGAGCATGCCCAGCGCAAGAATATCCACCTTGAGCAGACCGACCGCATCAAGGTCGTCCTTGTCCCACTGGATGATCGTGCGGTCAGCCATCGCCGCATTCTCCACGGGCACCAGACTGTCGAGCGGCTGTTCGGATATCACGAAACCGCCGGGGTGTTGCGACAGGTGCCGGGGAAAACCGATCAGTTGCCCGGTCAGGCTCAGCACCCGGCGCAGCACGGGGCTGTCGGGGTCGAACCCGCCTTCAAGCAAACGCGCGAGCGGCGGCGTTTCATCGCTCCAATGGCCGCAGCAATCGGCCAGCGCGTTGATCTGATCAGGCGGCAGGCCCAGGGCCTTGGCCACATCGCGCACTGCGCCGGCCGCGTGATAAGTGCTGACCACCGCCGTCAACGCCGCACGGTGGCGACCATAACGACGAAACACGTATTGCAGGACTTCTTCGCGACGTTCGTGTTCGAAATCGACGTCGATGTCCGGCGGCTCGTTGCGCTCTTTCGACATGAAGCGCTCGAACAGCAACGTGGTGCGATCCGGATCGATTTCGGTGATGCCCAAGGCAAAACACACCGCCGAGTTGGCCGCCGAACCACGGCCCTGACAGAGGATGTGCTGCTGGCGGGCGAAGTTCACCACGTCATGCACGGTGAGGAAGTAGCTTTCGTAGCCAAGTTCGGCGATCAGCTTCAATTCCTTGTTGATCTGCCGCAGCACCTTGAAGGGCGCGCCTTTTTCCCAGCGCCAGGCGATGCCCGCTTTAGTCAGGTGCCGTAACCAGGAACTGCCAGTGTGCCCGTCCGGCACCAGTTCTTTGGGATATTGATAACGCAACTGACTCAGATCGAAGGTGCAACGCCGAGCCAGCGCCACTGACTCATCCAACAACGCAGGCGGATACAGTTCCCGCTGCACCTCGACGCTGCGCAGATGCCGCTCGCCATTGGGGTGCAGGCGCAATCCGGCTTCGGCCACCGGCACGTGGTGCCGGATCGCCGTCATGGTGTCCTGCAAGGCACGCCGGCCACGGGCGTGCATGTGCACATCGCCGCTGGCCACCGCGGCAATCCCCAGTCCAGCGGCCAGGTTCAACAACGCCGCCAACCGGCGCTGATCGTCTTGCCCACGGTGCAGTTGCACTGCCAGCCACAAGCGTTCGCCGAAAGTTTGCTGGAGCCAACGGCCCTCTTCCACGTCATCGACGCTGTCCGGCACCCAAAGCGTCAGCAACCCCGGCAACGGCTCGCTGAAATCCTCGCGCAGCACCTGATACTGGCCTTTCTGCGTCCGCCGCCGGGCGCGGGTGATCAAGCCGCAAAGCGCCTGATAACCGACAAGGTTCTCGACCAGCAGCACCAGTTTCGGGCCGTTTTCGATGCGGATTTCGCTGCCGATGATCAGCGGCAGTTCAACCGATTTCGCCGCTTGCCAGGCACGCACGATCCCGGCCAGGGTGCACTCGTCGGTGATCGCCAGTGCCTGATAGCCGTGCTTTTTCGCCCGTTGGAACAGCTCCAGCGCACTGGACGCGCCGCGCTGGAAGCTGAAGTTCGACAGACAGTGCAGTTCGGCGTAGCCATCGTTCATGCGAACCAGCCCTGCAGCCACAACGGACCGCCCTCGCCCACCGCCCGATAGGCCCAGCCCTGCTGCCCGGCGCGGTTCTGGATCAGGTAGTAATCGCGGCGCACATCGTCACCGTCCCACCAACCAGATTCGATGCGCTCAGGGCCCATGAGGATCCGCGCCGAACCCTGCGCCACGCTCTGCGGTTCGCCCAGCAACCAGCCCGGACGCTGGACACTCGGCAAACCGGTGCAGCGCTGTTTGTCGACGGCGTTTTGCCACGCGCACTCCGGCCGGTGGTCGGCCTGAAAACGCAGGCCTTGCACCGAGTCGTCGCCGAGCCGTGCGCGCAAGCGTTCGCGCAATTGCTCCCAGGGCAAGGTCTGCTGCGGACGGTCGTCGAACAATTCCTGAAACTGCGGCACGAAACTCGGCAGATCTTCGGCGCGCAGCCGGAAGCCGCGCACCGGGGCCTCGACCTGCACCTGTTCGAGTCGCCCACGGGCCAGTTCGAAGAGCATCGCCGGATCGCGTTCGGCGCTGAGCAGGCCGACCTTGATCAGCGTGTCCGGCAACCCGGCGTGTTCCAGATGCAGATCGAAGCGCTGCACACCGCTGTCGCGCCCACACAGGAACGCCGACAGATCACCGGTCAGGCGGCGCAGTGGAAACAGCAGTGCCTGATGGGATTGCACGTCGAAATTGAGTTCGATATGCACATCGAAGCGATCCGGCGGCAGATAAAACGCCAGCGCCAGCGGACGTGCGCCAAACAAGGTGTCGAGATGTTTGAGCATCTGCGCTTCGAAGCGCCGCGCCAGCGCCTGACGCGGCAGGCTCTGCACCTGACTGAGATTGCGCAGGCCCATGCGCGACAGCGCCGTGGCCACGTGCGGCTCCAGGCCGACGCGGTCGATGGGCAATTGCCCTAGGTGATGCTGCAAGGCTTCACCGTCCGGCACCACCAAACCGTCATAAGCATTGGCCAGCACCCGCGCCGCCACGGGGTTGGGCGCGGCGACGATGCGATGACGGAAACCCAGCTCGGTCAGCTCTTTGCGCAGCCGCACTTCGAACTGCGCCCAGGAACCGAACAGGCCCAGGCTCGATTCGATCTCGAACACCACGGTACGCGGATAATGCACGCTGACCTGTGAGCTGAAACGGTAGGCCCATGCGGCGAGAAACTGCTGCCAGTGCTCGACCTCGGCGACGTCGTAATCGGCGGTGGCAAAACCTTTGCTCAAGGCTTGCGCGGCAGTCATCGACTGGCCGGGGCGCAAGCCGAGTTTGCGCGCCGCGCCATTCACGGCTTGCAGCACCCGACGCTGGGCCGGGCCGCTGAGCAGCACCAGCGGCTGATCGGGTTCGGGACGCTGACGCAGCACGGCGTCGAGGGCCAATTGCGGGAACAGAATGCACACCCAGCGCATGGCGACCTCAGTGACCCACGGCAAAGGCAATGGGCGTCGCGCGTGCCAGTCCGCCACGGCACTTGAGCACGCGCAACTGGGCAGGTTTGGCATCAATGGCAATGCGCAGCGCCGCCGGTGACGGGTTGACCGCTTCGCTCAATGAGCGCCAGGCAAAGGCCAGGGTCTGGCCAGTTTCCGCCGCCACCTGCAAACGCCGTAACGCACGGTCATCGGCCTTGTGCGGCCAGCACAGCACCGCGCCGCAACTGCCCGAACGCAAACATTGTTCCGCCGCCCACAAGGCATCGCGCTCACTGGCCTGGATCACCGACAACTGACGCAGATCGACCCCGGCGTTTTCCCACGCTTGCGGGTATGGCACGAACGGCGGCGCCACCAACACGATGCGCTCGCCCGCCGCCGACAGCCGCGCCAGCGTCGGCCAGACCAGTTGCAGTTCGCCGACCCCGGGGCCGGCCAGGAGGATTTCGCTCAGCGCCGCTTCCGGCCAGCCGCCACTGGGCAACGCTGCATCCAGTGCGGCATGCCCGGTCGGTTGCGGGCTGGCGGTCGGGGGCGCAGGCCGGCCCTTCCAGACCTGGCCGCCATTGAACAGCGTATCCAACGCAACGACGGCGCCCATCAGCCTTGCCTCACCAGACCGCAGAACACCCCTTCGATGGCCAGGTCTTGATCGTCACGCACGACAATCGGCTGATAGGCCGGGTTGCGTGGCAACAGGCGAACCTCATCGCCAACGCGCTCGAAGCGTTTGATGGTGACTTCACCGTCGAGCCGCGCCACGACAATCTGGCCGTTGAGCGCCTCGGGATTGCGCCGTACGCCGACCAGATCACCGTCGAGAATGCCGTCCTCGATCATCGAATCGCCCTGCACCCGCAGCATGTAGTCGGGTGTGCGGGAGAACAGCACCGGGTCGAGCAGCAAACGGCTATGGATATCGGCATCGGCACCAATCGGCGCACCGGCGGCTACCCGGCCGAGCACGGGAATATCGAGCAATTCCGGGCGCGCAGGTTGGCCGAGCAAACGAATGCCCCGGGCCTGATGCGGGTTGACCTCGATAAACCCGGCTTCAGTGAGCGCCAGCACATGCTTGCGCGCCACGCTGCGCGAGGCAAAACCAAAAGCCTCGCTGATTTCAGCGAGGCTTGGGGGCTGACCGTGTTCGGCGATGCGTTCGCGGATAAAGGTCAGGATGGCGGTACGGCGGGGAGTCAGGTTCGTCATGGAGTACATTTGTACTCCTGCTGGATTTTTCTGACAAGCACCGCCAGTCAGCTCAACCCACGCTCGGCCAGAACCCCTGCGATGTAATCGATGAACGCCACCACTTTCGCCGTGGCCCGACGATGGCTCGGGTACACCGCAAGAATGTGCGGGCCAAAGCTGTCGGGGTCTATTTCATAGTCGGCCATGACCCGCACCAGTCGCCCGTCTGCAATGTAGGGCGCGGCGCTCCACAGCGGCGTGTGCAGCAAACCGCGCCCGGCCAAGGCACTGGCCAGCAGCAAGTCGTAATTGTCACTGCGCAGTCGAGGACTTGTGGGTTGTGCCAGGCTCAGGCGCTGGCCGTCGCGCTCGGCCCACCAGAATTCGCGGCTGAGCAACGGATGCTTATAGAGCAGCCATGCATGCTGATCGAGGGTCTGCGGATTGACCGGCAAGCCCGTGCGCGCCAGATAGTCAGGGCTTGCGCACAGGGCCAGGCGGTTGCTGCCGACCACCCGTGCGATCAATCCCGGCAAGTCGTCATGGCCCTCGCGCAACGCCAGGTCGTAACCGCTTTCCAGCAGGTTGACGAACTCGTCGCACAAATCCACTTGCAGGCTGATCTGCGGGTATTGCTGCAAAAAGCCGTCACACACCTGATCGAGAAACGCCCGCCCATACGCCAGCGGCGCGGTGATTTTCAGACTGCCGCGCAAGCCGTGCTGCAACTGCTCGATTTCCTCGCCGGCCTCGTCCAGCCGTTGCAGCACCAGCCGCGCGGTTTCCAGATACACACGGCCGATCTCGGTCAACAGAATCCGCCGGGTACTGCGTTCGAACAGCCGAGCGCCGAGTTCGGCCTCCAGATGATTGACCGCTTTGGTCAGCGCCGATGGGGTCTTGCCCAGTTGTTCGGCGGCGCGGCTGAAACTGCCCAGTTGCGCAGTAACCACGAACATTTTCAATGCACCCAACTTGTCCATGCTTTTTCCATTCAGGCAAAAACGTTTTTCGTGAGGGAGGCGTTCTGTCGGCCGGCCTCAGCCACTAATCTGGCCATCAGACGCAATAACAAGGAAATCTTCAATGAAAAGATTCATTCCCAAGCTGTTAGTGGTCGCTGTAAGTTTTGCCTCGATGGAAGCCATGGCCGCTGCCGATCTGGTGCTGCTCAATGGCAAGATTTTCACCGCTGACCGCGCTCAACCGAAGGTGCAGGCGCTGGCTGTGGAGAACGGCAAAGTGCTGAAGGTCGGCAGCGATGCGCAGATCAAAGCGTTGATCGAACCCATTACCAAAGTCATCGATCTGCAAGGCAAAGCGTTGATGCCCGGCCTGATCGACAGCCATTCCCACGCGATTTTCGGCGGACTGGAAATGCTCTCGGCGAACATGGAAGACGAAGTCGTCGCCCTCGCTGAGCTGGAAAAAAACCTGCGCGCCTGGCGTGACGACGGCAAGGCCCGGCACGGCGATGTGCTGAGCATTGCCGGCATGAGCTCGGTGTATTGGGCGCAGGCCGAGGCCTTGGGCAAAACCTTCAATCAGGGCGAATGGGCCAGCGTGCCGGTGGTGTTCATCGGCAGCGATCACCACACGGCGTGGGCGAACAACGTCATGCTCAAACGTGCGGGCATCGACGCCGCGCTGCTGAAAAACTTGCCGGACGCTGAAAAGGACACGATTGGCAGACTGGCCAACGGTGAGCCGAACGGCTTTGTCGTCGACGCCGGTTGGGATCGGGTCGCCTCGAAAATGCCGGTGCCGAGCCCTGCCGCCATGCTCAATGCGGCAAAATCCGCGGTGCGCTACAACAACAGCCTTGGCATCACGGCGTGGATGGACCCCGCCGCCAACGCAGCACCGGGCGAGCCGGTATTCGCCCTCAAACCCACCGAGAAAACCGTCGGTGTGCTGCCGGCCTACAAGGCGCTGTCAGAGAGCGGCGAGATGAGCGTCCACGTCGCCGCGCTGCTGGTGGCCAACTCAAAAAGCGTGCCGGCCGATCTCGATACCCTGGACAAGGTGCGCCAGCAATTTCAGGGCATCCCCAACCTCACCCTGCCCGGGGTCAAGATCTTCGCAGACGGCGTGATTGAATTCCCGGCGCAAAGTGCGGCGATGATCGACCCCTACAGCAACTCGCACAAACAAGGTGAATTGCTGATCGATCCGCAGCATTTTGGTGAACTGGTCAGCGCCATCGACGAGCGCGGCTGGCGGGTGCATATCCACGCCATCGGTGACCGCGCCGTGCGTGAATCGCTGAATGGCATCGCCCAGGCGCGCAAGGACCGGCAGAGCGGCGTGACGCACTCGATCACTCACCTGCAAATGGTCAATCCGCAGGAATTCGCCCGCTTCAAACCGCTCAACGTGGTCGCCTCGATGCAACTGCTGTGGGCCAGCGCCGACGACTACACCACCGCCATGATCAAGCCCTACGTAAGCGCCCTCGCCTTTCGCTATCAGTACCCGGCGCATTCGCTGCTCAAACAGGGCGCGACGATTGCCGGCGCCAGCGACTGGCCGGTGTCGTCGCCGAATCCGTTCAACGCCATGGCCCAGGCCATCACCCGCGCCGGCCCGCTGGGCGTGCTCAACGCCGAGGAACGTCTGGACCGCGAAACCATGTTCTACGCCTACACCGCCAACGCGGCGCGCACCATTGGCCTGGACAAGCAGATCGGCTCGCTGACGGCGGGCAAACAGGCTGACTTCATCGTGCTGGATCGCGACGTGTTCAGCGTCGACGACAAGGCCCTGCATGACACTCAGGTGCTGCAAACGTGGTTCGGCGGACGCCAGGTCTACACAGCCACCCAATAACAACAACGAAATCCCCTGTGGGAGCGAGCTTGCTCGCGAAGGCGGTGAATCCGCCAATGAAGATGTTGAATGGGCTGGCCTCTTCGCGAGCAAGCTCGCTCCCACAGTGATAACGACCGTTTTGCCTTCCTGCCCCCATAACAATCACAACATCGGGACTTCACATGAAAGCCTTGCCTTTGTTCGCCCTCGTTTCCTTGAGTTCGTTGCCCTTGAGCAGCCACGCGATCCCCTTGAACGACGACTTTGCCGTGCTGGTCGATCTGGCTTTGGCCACCGATTACCGAACGCGCGGCATTTCGCAAACCCAGAACGACCCGGCGCTACAGGCCGGGCTGACCCTCGCTCACAGCAGCGGCCTGTACCTCGGCGCGTGGAGTTCCAACGTCGATTATGGCGGTGGCCTGAAAACCCGTCAGGAGGTCGATTACTACGGCGGCTGGCTGTGGCAGGCCACCGAGGATGTCAGTCTGGATCTGGGTTACATCAAGTACGCCTACCCCAAGGAAAGTCAGTTCAACCAGAGCGAGGTGTACGCGATTATTGGCGCTTACGGCGTGAAGCTCGCGGCGTATTACTCCAGCGATGCGCCGGGGATCGACAGCAAGCAGAGTTCGCTTTACAGCTATGTCAGCTATGAAACCGAGTTGCCGTTCGATTCCGGGCTGAAGCTGCGTTACGGCAACATGGATTTCAAGGACCCGCATCTGTACTCGGCCTCCGGTGATGGCGAAGAGTCGTACCGCGAGTGGGAGGTCAAGCTCACCCACAATCTGGCCGGGGTGGTGTTGGGGCTGAGCTATATCGACACTGATCTGTCGCAAACCCAGTGCCTGAGCAACTGGGGGTTCAAGGATGTGTGCACGGCGACGGTGGTTGCCAGCGTCAGCAAATCGTTCTGAAAAAATACTGATGTCTCCTGTGGGAGCGAGCTTGCTCGCGAAGGCGTACTTTCAGTTAGAACAAATGTGCCTGAAATGCCGCTTTCGCGAGCAAGCTCGCTCCCACAGGGAGGGTGGCGTTTCAAAATTGTGCCAAGTACAGCCAAGGGTAGATGCCGCGTTGATGACCGTCGCTGAACACCAATTGCACGCCGTAACCCTGTGGGTTGAGTTCGATGATGCGGACTCGCTCATCCACCAGCGGCGCCGCGCCGCGCAGGCTAAACGCGCGGCATTGCGAGCATGGGCACTGGCGGCGCAGGTCGGCGTGATTGAGCAGCGATTCGCGACCGTCCGGCCAACTCAGGCGCAGGGTTTGCTCGCTCTGCGAGTTACCAATCGCCAGCGGATTCATTGCAACTGACTCAAGGCAATCCGCACCGCTTTGCGCACTTCCGGGTCGCCGTCATCCTGCGCCGCCTGCAACGCAGCCACTGCGCCACGATCATTCAACTCACCCAGTGCCAACGCGGCTTCCTTGCGCAGGTTGCTGATGCGATGGCCGAGGGTGTCGATCAAGGCATCCAGCGCAGGCACGAAACGCAAACGACCGAGGCTGCGGGTGGCGCGCAAACGGACCTGCCAATAGTCATCGCTCAAGGCTTCGACCAACGCCGGGCCTGCATCGCTGTGGCCGACTTTGCCCAAGGTGGTCGCGGCTTCTTCGCGCACTTGCCAGGCGTTGTCCTGCAAGGCCTGGCGCAGCGCCGGCAGGACTTCAGCGCTGGACGCCAGGCCGAGCGCACCGGTTGCAGCGCGGCGCACGTCGGTGTCCGGGTCAGCGCTGGCCAGTCGAGCCAATGCGGGAAGCGCGTCGAGTTGCTTGAGCCAGCCGAGTACGCCCACGGCTTCGCGGCGCACGTTGGCATCGGCATCATTCAGCGCCGCGACGGCTGCGGGCGCCGCATCGGCAAAGCGCAGTTCGCGCAGGGCCCGAAACGCGGCAATGCGTACGCTGACCTCAACATGATCGGTCCACGGAAGAATCACCCGCCCGGCCGCTTCGGTCTTGAGCAAACTCAGACTTTGCGCAGCGGCAGATTGCACGGCGGGCGATGGATCAGTCAGCGCCTGGCACAAGGCTTCAACCACCGGTTCGTCCTCCCAGGCTTCCAGCAGACGCGCCGCTTCAGCACGCACCTCTTCGGCGGGATCGTCGGTCAGTCGCTCGACCAGCCAGAGCAAACCATCCGGCTCTTCCAGATCCGCCAGCTCAATCAGCGCAATGCGCCGCACGCCAGCGTCTGCAGCGGTCAGGCGGGGTTGCAGGGCAAGAATTTCAGGGTTATCGGTCACAGCAAAAATAGAGGTCATAGGGCAAATCGCGGCAAAGGGTTTTCGGGAGGCAGACCGACCGGATAGCGGCGTGGCAGCGGTGTTCACCTCAGGAGATAAGGGATATCGACTTTCACCGCACCGGTCGGGCAATCCTTTTCACACGGCATGCAATACCAACATTCATCGAACGCCATGTAGGCCTTTTGCGTGGCCGGGTTGATCGCCAGCAAGTCCATCGGGCAGACATCGACACACACGGTGCAGCCCTTGTCGGCGATGCATTTGTCCTCGTCCACGGTGACGGGGGCGTTGGAGCGGAAGAAGATTTCCTGGGTTTGATAGGCCATGGTTCGGGCTCTCTTTTAGTGATGCATCACGCGGCGAAGGCGCCAACCCGCAAGCGGTCGTAAGCCTGCATTTCCTCGGCATCGAGCGGGATGATGTAGGGCTCGACGGCTTTCTTGAAACTGGTCATCTGACCGTCATCGCCCTTCTTCAGATGGCAATGGCAGAACCACTCGCTGTCGTTACGTTGCGGGTGGTCGACCCGGTAGTGGTACAAACCCCAGCGGCTTTCGGCGCGGAACAACGAAGCTCTGGCAGCCATTTCGGCGCAGTCACGGATCACGCTGGTTTCCATCGCGCGCATCAGTTCATGGGCGTTGTTGGCCTTCATCTGATCGAGATCACGTTCGATGTCACTGAAGCGCTGCAAGCCGATCTGCATTTTTTTGGTCACTTTCGGCGGTTGCAGGTAGTCGTTGACGAAGCGCCGTAGCTTGTATTCGACCTGAGCCGGCGGCAGACCGTGTTCGCGATCCAGCGGTGCATACACCCGTGCTTTTTCCTTCTGGATCTGCGCGGTATCCAATGCCGAAAACTCGCGCCCGGCGACAAAGTCTGCCGCGTTATGCCCGGCGAACCAGCCGTAGGTGAACGCGCCGAGCATGTAGTTATGCGGCACGGCGGCCATGTCCCCGGCGGAGTACAAGCCTTTCACCGAGGTCTCGGCACGCTCGTTGACCCACACGCCGGACGCTGAATGCCCGCTGCAAAAGCCGATCTCGGAGATGTGCATCTCGACCATTTGCGTGCGGTAGTCGGTGCCGCGATTGGCGTGGAACTGACCGCGACTCGGGCGCTCGTTACTGTGCAAAATCTCTTCGATGTTCTGGATGGTTTCCTCGGCCAGGTGATCGAGTTTGAGGAACACCGGGCCGTTGCCGCTTTCCAGTTCCTGATGGAACTCCCACATCATCTGCCCGCTCCAGTAGTCGCACTCGATGAAGCGTTCGCCCTTGTTGTTAGCGGTGTAGCCGCCCAACGGGCCGGTGACGTAGGCGCAGGCCGGGCCGTTGTAATCCTTGATCAGCGGGTTGATCTGGAAGCACTCCAGGTTCGCCAGTTCGGCCCCTGCGTGATACGCCATCGCGTAACCGTCGCCAGCGTTGGTCGGGTTTTCGTAGGTGCCCATCAGGTAACCGGAGGACGGCAGACCCAGGCGACCAGCAGCGCCGCAGGCGAGGATTACAGCCTTGGCCTTGATCACATGAAAGTCGGCGGTGCGGCAATCAAAGCCCATCACGCCGTTGACCGTGCCCTCCTCGTCGGTCAGCAAACGCGTGCAGACCAGCCGATTGGTGATGCTCACTCGTGCGCGTTTCAACTGGCGATACAGAACCTTTTTGATGTCGTGCCCTTCCGGCATCGGCAGCACGTAGGCGCCCATGTGGTGGACTTTTTTTACCGCGTAATCGCCGGTTTCGTCCTTCTCGAACTTCACGCCCCAGCGGTCGAGCTGTTCGATGGTTTCGAAGCTGTGCGTCGCGTAGGCGTACACCGCGGCCTGATTGACGATGCCGTCGTTGGCGATGGTGATTTCCTTGGTGTACTGCTCAGGGGTCGAGTGGCCGGGAATGATCGCGTTGTTCAGGCCGTCCATGCCCATGCTGATCGCACCGCTGCGCTTGACGTTGGCCTTGTCGACCAGCAGCACGCGCAGATCGCGGTTCTTCTCTTTGGCCTTGATCGCTGCCATTGGGCCAGCGGTGCCGCCGCCGATCACGACGATGTCGTATTCCTGCTCGAGCGTGCGTCTTGTTTCAGCAGCGTCAGTCATGCCTGCTCCCCTTTTTGCCGGTCGATCCGCAGGCGGTACTGGAACGCATCGCCACGGTAGTAAAGATGTTCGAAGTCAAGCGGCTGGCCCTGCGCGTCGTGGGTCAGGCGCTCGATACGCATGATCGGCGAGCCGGCCTCGACGTTGAGTGCCTGGGTCAGGTCGCTGTCGGCCAGCACGGCGTCGATCGACAGGTCCGCGTGGCCGAGGGCGATGCCGCAGTCGTTTTCGAGGATCAGGAAAATATCGCGAGTGACCAGATCAGCCTTCTCCAGCCGTTCGCCGATGGCTTTGGGCAGGTAGGTGATTTCCAGCGAAATCGGCTCGCGATTGATCAGCCGTACGCGTTTGATCTGCGCCACCGTTTCGCCTTCGGCGACTTGCAAACGCTCGGCGACACGCTTGTCCGCCGGGATGAATTTGAAGCTGCGCAGGCGGTTGATCACCTCGTGGCCACGGCCGGTCATGGACTCGGCGAGGCCTTGCAGGCTGCTGACGTTCTGGAAGGTTTTCGGCTTGGCGACGAAGGTGCCTTTGCCGTGGATCTTGAAGATCAGCCCTTCCTTTTGCAGATCGCCCAGTGCCTGGCGCACGGTGATGCGACTGACTTTGAACAGCGCACCGAGCTCGCTTTCGGAGGGCATCTGGCTGTCTTGCGGGTATTCGCCGTCGAGGATGCGGGCGCGCAAGACGTCGCGCAGTTGGGTGTGCAGCGGGACACTTGATAAGGAGAGCGGACTTAAAGAGAGAACGTTATCGGTCATCACGGGATCACTTGTCATAACGAGTTATGACGTGATCTTAGAGACGTTATGACAAGGTTGAGAAATACCGAATGGGCATAACCTTAGATGCAGGTTGGGATGGCTTTTTGTGGCGAGGGGATTTAGCGAAACGTCGCACCGCCCCGATCGGCGGCGCAGCCGTCGCAAGTACGGTAAATGCGGGTTAACTGATACACCGGGACCAACAGGTTTAGGGGCTGCTTCGCAACCCAACGGGGATAAATCCCCTCGCCACAGGGTCGGGTTTTCACAGAGAGGGATCAGTGGCGTTTGAGGATCTGATCCATGACCCAGTCAGTCTTCAGCGCCTGTTCGGCCATCGCCGGATGCAGTGATTCACCCCGAATATGCGCATTCATGCCCAACACGTGATGCCACTGGATGTGTTCGTGATGGGCAATTTCCAGGCTGATCTGCTCATCGGCATGCAGCTCGACCGGATGCTCGTCAAACACTGAAAAGCTGATCCGCCCGAGGCTGCCGATAATCTCGACCCGGTCCTCGCGCCGATCCGCGACAAAGCTCCAGCAGCCCATGCCCAGCGCCCCGGAAGCAAAGCGCCAACTGGCGCTGACCGCATCTTCCGCCGCATACAACCCGGCCTGACGTGCGGTAAAACCGGCGACCTCGACGATATCGCCGAGCAAATACTGGAACAGGTCGAAACCGTGGCTGGCTAAATCTGCGAAGTAACCGCCACCGGCCACCGCGGGGTCGGTGCGCCAGTTGTCGCGGCCATCCAGATCGGCCGGCGACGGTGCCTTGGTCAGCGTCCAGCTCAGATGCCGGACATCACCAATGCGCCCCTGCTCCAGCCATTGCCGCACCTGCGCAAAGCGCGGCAACGAGCGGCGGTAATACGAAACGAACAGGTGCAGCCCGGCGTCGGCAAACGCCTGCTGCATCTCGCGGCTTTGCCCGGCGTTGAGTGCCATGGGTTTTTCCACGCAGCAATGTTTGCCGGCGGCGGCGACTTTCAGGCTGTAGGCGTGGTGGCTGTCGGGCGGCGTGGCGATGTACACCGCGTCCACCTCGGGATCGTTGATGAGTGCATCGACGTCGGTGTAAATCCGAGCGATGCCGTGGCGCGCTGCGTAATCACTGACGGCTTCAAGGCGTCGGCCCATCACCGCCACCAGCGCGGAACCCGGGGCCTTGTAGAAGGCCGGCCCGCTCTTGCGTTCCGCGACACTGCCGCAACCGATCATGCCCCAGCGCACCACGTTCATCTTTATCCCTTTTTCAGATTCAGCCGATGCGCAAGGCGCGCAAATCAAGATGACCGTCCTTGAGCGGCGGGCACCAGTAGTAGCCGCCGGTAATCGGCCGGCTGATGCGGTACAAGCCATCGGCGATGCCGTCTTCCAGACCGCTCATGCGCCGCAGTTGCGCTTCAAAGGCATCCAGCGAGAACCCGAACGCGAGGAACATCAGCCCGGCGCGATCACCTTCGATCCACGGCATCGAGCGGCGCACGACAAACGCCTCAGGCGCGAAGCTTTCCTGCGCGGTACGTTTAACGTGAGCGGAGACCGGCGCGTCGTCGAACTCTTCGTTGTCGCTCAGGCGACGGCCCATGATGTTGTCCTTGTCATCGGCGGACAACCGGTGGAAACCCTTGAGGTCGTGCTGCCACTGCTGGATCGCGGCGAAGCTGCCACCGATCAGGCCGTCAGCGCCTTCGCTCTGTAACGCGGCAGCGACAGCGGCTTCGTCGTGAGGGTTTTCGGTGCCGTCTTCATAGCCGGTCAGGTCGTGACCTTCCTTGTGGCGGAAGGCTTCCTGCATTTCTACCAAACGCAGCGCCGGAGCCAGCGCAGCTTCGATGGCGTTGCAGCGGTTGAGCAGTTCACCACGGTCAACGCCGTGCAGCCAGACCCACAGCGCATGCTGGGTCGACGGGTTGTTCACGCCCACGCCGCTCATGGCCGGGAAGCTGCGCAGGCCGGCGATTTCTACGTTGAGGGCCTTGGCCAGGGATTCACCGAAACCAACCACCGCCGACTTGCCGTCCACCAGGTTCAGCAGGTTGTCGATCGCCTGCGGCAGTGCTTCAACCGACGCCAGGGCGAAAAACAGATGACGTGCTTGCAATGGAACAGGGGTGGCGAGAATGCCCGGCTGGTAGTAACTCATGTGAACTCCTTGGAAAGTGCGCGGGAGTTTACCTGTGACCGGAGGGTTTGTGGGGGTTTGGATGACGGCAAGAGCTTCCCCTCACCCTAGCCCTCTCCCGGAGGTAGAGGGGACCGAATGGGGAATATTGACGGATTGCAGCGACTTGAACCTCCTGCTTTGAATCCATAATCGACCAAAACCTTTCAGGTCGATGTATGAGGCAAGACACCTCGGTCGCCCCCTCTCCCTCCGGGAGAGGGCTGGGGTGAGGGTTGCGCATACTGACCGTGCTGCATGCTCGACGAAGATACCCCTGACTTCTTCACCAAAAAAAGGGCGGCCAATCGGCCGCCCAAACGTACTACACGAGAGTCTTTTACAGCGTCAGTTGCCCACGCTCTTCCTCGGTCAACTGCTGTTTCGCCTGTTCATCCAGCGCCCCTGCCCCCAGCACTTGCACCGGGCTGTTCGGGTTGTAGCCCGGCGCCGCTGCACGGTTGGCGCCATCACGAGACGGGGCGAGTTGTTCGTTGCCGAAACTCAGCACCTGCACAGTGAACACCGACGCCTGATTCTGCCGCGCCGCTGCTTGCTGTTGACGCGCAACATCTTCCGCCGCTTGCGTAGCGGACGATGCGGCGGAGCTGGCAGAGGTGATCGCTCCGGTGTTGACCGCTGAAACCACCGGCACGCCCGTCGCCTTGCCTTGCACCGAAATGTTTGCCGCGTTGACCACCGTCAGTGCCGCGATGTTGACGTTGCCCGACACACGAATCCCCGCCTCCCCCGCATCAATGGTGCCCAGCGGCGCGATCAGGTCGATGTCGCCCGGCGCCACTTCGGCAATCGGGTTGAGTGTGGCGATACCGGCGCCGGTGCTCGGCACTGATGGTGACAGGGTCACATTGCCCCAAGTGTCGTAGACGCGTTTCGGCGGTGTGTAGACCACGGTGGTTTTCGAGCCGCGACCGGCGTTGATGTCGCCCTCGGCCGACCAGCCGAGAATCGAGCCGCCGAAGGTGGTCATGATCCGGCTCTGCCCGAGCAATATGCTGCCCTGTGAATAGAGCTGAATGTTGCCCGAGCCCTGAGTGATGATCCCCGCTGTGGACGGTGGCGCCGCGCCTTCGATGCCGAACACCTGACCGCCGCCCGGCGTGAGCATCTGGATATCGCCACCGAACAGAGTCTTGACCCCGGCGCCGCCGTACATCGTGATGTCGCCGTCATAACGGATCGGATTACCGGCCACATCAGTCGTCGGGAATAGCGAGGCAATGGCATTACGACCGCGCAAATAGCTGCCAGTGCGCGGGCCATCGACATCGTTGTATTCCAGGCCACCGGCGCGCAGTTCGGCGAAGTACACCTGGCGGGCGAAGATCGCCTGTTCGGTGCTCGGCAACGCGGCGAAGAAGGCTTGCGCCTGATCTTCGCTGCCGCTGAAGCCATAGCCCAGGGTCAGCCAGCTCTGCAACTCGTCCAGGTACGTCTTGACCACTTTGCCCGGTTGGCCGTTGAGAGAGGCCTGCGGATCAGCGAGGTTCTGCGGGTTCAGGTAACGCGCGATGAACCGTGAGTAATCCGGCCCTTGCGCACCGACACCGGCCTGCAGCACCACACTGGCACCCGGTCGGCTATCGCCTGCCAGCACCGGCCCGATGCTGGTGATGGTTGCGCGGTTTTCCATGAGGATATTGCGCCCCGCATTGATGTCCAGCACACCCGGACCGGCAATGTCGAAGTTGCTGTAGAGAATGTCGCGCCCGGCCGAAACCCGTGACACATCGTTGGGCCGGTTGTGGACGAACAGGTTGCCGGTGGATCTGATCTCTTCGCCGTTGTAGCTCAGTACTTCATTCGGTACGGCTGTTGGCTGGCCCAGATAAGTGCCCGAGGCGACGATGTCGCGCCCGGCGAGCATCCACACAGGCCCTGCCGCTTCGTACCATGTGCGCTGCTGTACGCCGGACCTGAAGAATGTCAGCGTTTCGCCACTGCGGACCCCGACCAGATCTCCGGTCAACGCGTAAAACCGTGCGGGCCCTTGCACGCCACTCAACCCGGAATAGCTATCGGCACCAAACGCAAATAATGGGTAGCGCGCGTTGCGTTGCGTCGCCACGCCGTCAACGCTGTTATTGGTCATGAGCGGCCTGTCCGCGCTGTTGCTGACGAACCCATTGAAGGACGGCGCGAATGGCGAAGTAATCGCCGCTGGACTGGCGCCTGACTGATTGATCGCATAACCGCCGGCATAGATCGAATCGCCTGCAAGCAGTTCCAGCTGACCGGAGGTAGACGGTGCCAACAGCAACGAGTAGCCCTCGGCCGGTGGAACATTGCCCGTGCCATAAGCGGCCGAGGATCCCGCGTAAATCGAGCCTTTGGCAGCCACGGCACGCAGGATCGATGGATAGACGAAGCGACCGTCAGTGGGTGATGTATTGGATGTGGAAGCCAGCAAATTGTCCGATTCGGCCAACTGTGTGCTTGGTGTGAGGTTGCCCCCCGCCGAGAACAGATCGATCGCGGTGTGATCGGTCCACAGCGAGAAACTGGTCAATCCTCCGCCTGCATGGCCCACCCCACTGGCGTCAGTAAAGGCTGTGGAGTTTTGCAAGCGAACGCGTCCCGGATCTGCTGCACCGCCCAACACCAGGTCACCACGGGTGCTCAGGCGCATCCCCGAATCTCCCGGAATCAGTACCAGACCGCCGGAGGCACTGCCCAGGGTCGATTTGAACGGATCGTATGCACGGACTTCGCGCGAATCCTGATCCAGGGAAAACGCACCGTAGTGCAGATTGACGCCGCCCACGGCACTGGCACTGATTTGCGCAGCGCCACGCAAGTTGATCACCGCGCCTTGCAGATCATGGCGCGGCGCCTGCGTTCCGGTTTCTCCCGCCCGGGCTTGCAGCGAGGGGTTGAGCGAACCGCCGAGACGCATCTCGATATCACCGCCGCCGGTCAGTTGCAGACTGCCATCGCTGCCCACTCGCCCGGTGCTGCCCACGGCGACGATCAGGCCCTGGCCACGGGGATAAAGATTACTGCGGCCATCACCGACCGGGTCAAGCATGCCACCGTCTGCGCCAGCGCGTAGGCTGATGTTACCGCCGCCAAGAGTGCCGAAACCCGTAAAACCCACCAGATACGGCGCGGTACTCCTGCTCGGATCCGCCAACGGCTGACTGGCATAGCTGCCGAAGTTGATCCACCAGGCGGTCGGTATTTCATCGTTCCCCGTACCCTGACGCCACAGCCAGTTTCCAACGGCAACGCTTGGCACCTGCTCTCGGGTTTCCATCGTGATACTGGTCGCACGTCGCCCGACGACATCGCCGGAAACAGAACCACCGGCGCCAATCGTGAGGTTACCACCCAGTTGCGGATACCAGGCCTGATACAGACTGTCGCTACCACCATCTACCCATTTTTCGTTATCACTGCCCGCGCTGCCCAGCACCGAACCATCGTCCGACAAACGACCGCGTGGCTGGTTGTAACGTGCATCAACATCGCTGGATTGGGTACCCGCGGTGTACACCCCGAAAGGTGATTCCATGCTCAGGTTGCCAGCGGCCATCACATCCAGATCAGCGGCGCCGGTTCGCAAAACGCTGAACATTTGGCTATGCGTCGATACCGTGGTGCCGCCGACGTTGGCGATGCAGGATTGAGGGTCGATGTCACACCAGAACAAGTCGCCCTCAGAGACCGGTGTGCCGACCGGCATCCCCAACCAGTTGCCCTCCGTCCACAGAAACTTGGCGGGGGCGGCACAGACACCAGGAATGGCATCGCACCAAAACATTTCATCTTCCTTTACTACCTCTCCGGCCGGGAAGCCCAGCGCATTATCAACCGCCCAAGTGGTGTCGAGGGTTTTCGTAGTGACGACCATTCCGTAATGCGTGTCCGCCAGACGCAAGTGGCCTTCTGTGGTCAGCGGTTTCACGGTGCGGCTGTCGGCTGCGTCCAGGTCTGCCCCTGCCACCACGCGCATCGACCACGACGTGCTGCCGGACGGCAGCATGCTTGCCACAGCCCAGTTGCGTCCCTGCTGCGTACCGTTCAACGGACGCAGATCGATGAACGCTGTGCCGTCGGCCAGCACCACGTCGGTCATCGACGGAATCAGCGAGCCGCGCAACAACGCCAATGCACCGCTTAATTTCACGCCAACGGTTTTGTTGTCGGTAAACGTGCCAGGCAATGGCACGCCCTTGGGCCAGAGCATTGCCTGCATGTCGGTGGCTGCGTTCAACCGGGTGCCGGCCCCGAGGCGACTGCCAGCGGGCAACGTCACACTTTCGCTGAGCAGAGTACCGGCGGCGTACAACAGATTGCCGCCAGCATCGTGCACCGCTCCGGCCAACACGGTGCCGGCACTCAGCGTGTAAGACCCGGCGAGGATGCCCTGGGTTGGCAGCAGCGTGCCGCTGGCCAGCGTCGCACCCTGTATCGGCAAGTCGTAATTGAGCGTCGTGCCGACCGGGAACGAGGTGCCTTCTGCCAGCGTTACCCCAGCGCCCGGAACGATCAGGTCACCACCAAAAGGCTGGATGCCCGGAACCAGTTTCCAACCGGCATCGTCAACGGTTTCCGGCGGCGGCGCAAAACCGTCGTTGATGCTGCCGTAGATATCGAGATTGCCGCCGGCGCGGATCAACAGACTGCCGGATTCGCCCGAACCATAAACAGCGGTGTTTTGCGTGTGCGGATTCAGACTGGCGTAGCGGTAAGCAGACAGGTCCAGATCGCCCTGCACCACCAGATCGCCGTCGGCGGTTTTGCTGGCGATCTCGACGCCCGGACGCAGATGGAACGCATCGGTATAGATCGCGTTATTCAATCCGGCCAGTTTGCGTTGCAGCAAATCGGTGTTGTCCAGCGCAGCATTGATGAAGGCCGTGCTGTCGCCATGGATACCATCCAGATAAGCCTGATCGATTACCTGATACGGGCGCCCGCTGACGGAAGCATCGGGGCCGTCGGCTGCATCGGTGTAGCGACGCATGGCATTCAGGCCGATAGAGCGTGCCCCCTCGACATCCAGCGCACCGCTGGCATCAATGGCGATGTCGCCGACGCCGATTCGCGGAGCATTCAGCTCCAGCGTGCCACGCGGCAGGCCATCGTTTTGTCCTGCAAGAGTGCCCTGCGGCACGTCGGTGCCATGGCGCAAGTCGATGCGTGCGCCAGACGCCAGAGTCAACGGGCCGTCACCTGAGTCGAGTTCGACCATGGCGCGGTTCGGTGCATCGATGATCTTGCCGTAGCTGTCGACCCGCAGCACACGGCCGTGGGCATCGAGCACAGCATTGCCGGCCAGGGTCAGGCCGTTATTGCCAGACAGGCGAATGCTGCCGACCCGCTCACCACTGGCGTCGATCAGTCCGGTCACAGTCAAGCTGCCGTTGTCTACGGAAACGTTGACCTCACCGGCCTTGAGCCCGTCGCCGATCTGCAGATCGCCCTGCTTGAGCTGAAAGCTGCGGCTGCCAGACACTTGCCCTGCGTTCAGACGCTGGTTCAGCGAAGCAAACGCTTCGCTCAAATTGCCGCCCAAGTGCTGCGCGCGAACGTCCACGCCGCCGGCCTTGTACGGCACCAGCGTGCCACCGGCATCGTAGTAACCACTGCTGGCGCCGAGGATTTCACCTTGCAGATCGACCACACCCGCGTCTGCCGCCAGCGCCACGGCGCTGAGGTTGCCGGCCTGATTGTTACGCGCTGACAGATCAATGCGCGAACCGCTGGCCTGACGAATACTGCCTTGGCTGCTGTACAGCGCCACGTCGCCGCCCCAGCTGTATTTGCTGACATCGTTGAATGGCAAGGTGCGTCCGGCCAGGTCCAGTTGCGCGGCGTTGGTCAGGGTCAGATCGTTCTCGGACTTGACCACCAGTTTGCCGCTGGCCAGCGCAATGCGACCGTCGAGCAGCACATTGCGCCCTTCAAGCGTCAGCTCCGCACCCAAGGCATCGGCCACCGCAGCGTTCGCAACACCACTCACCGTCAGGTTGTCGCCAGCCTTGATGAGGTTGACCGAGGCCGCTTCACCAGTGAGTAGCGGAGTGCGCAGATTGAGGTTGCCGCCGCTGTAGGCGTAGCCCGAAACCGGGTCATAGGCGCCCTGCTCCTGATACACCGCAAGGCTGCCCTTGTGATTGGCGGTGATGCGTTCGCTGGCGTTGAGATTGACGTTGGCAAACCCCAGCGCCAGACGATTGTTCTGGTCCAGACCATTGGGTTGCGGGTTGGGGCCATAGCCGAACTCGATGCGTTGCGCCTCGATGTTCAAAGTACCTCGGCCCGTGCCCGCACCGCCGCTGGCCACCGCTCCCGGCGCTTGGGTCGCGCCGTTCCAGATCAGGTTGGCCGTGCGAATGGTCGCCACATCGCTGGCCTCACCCATGCCATAAAGGGCAGGTGTGGCAAGCACCAGATTCTGCAAGCGACTGACACCGGTCAATGGATCGAGCGTATCGAGGCTGACGTTGCCGAAGAAATTGAACGAGTCTCGGGTGGTGAGGCTCAGGGTTTCCAGGGCCGGTGCGCCGAACTGCGTGTCGCCGCGCAGCAGGCGATCAAGCACATTCTGATTCAGGGTCAGGCCACTCGGCACGCTACCGGCTGCCGCAAGTGCCTGCACGCTGCCGGCGTTTACCGCGCCGACCGCCAGTGCCAGATGGCGGGTACCGAAGCGAACGGCCTCGTTCAGTTCGAACTGGTTATCGGTGGCGGCGGTAATGCTGCCGCTGGAATAGAGCAGTGTCGGCTGAGTGCACGGCTGTACTGTGCAGGTGCCGATGCGGATGCTGCCGGGCCCATCGATAGGGGTGCCGGCCTCCGGCGCGAGCATGTTGGTCCAGCCGTTGGACACGATCAACAGACTGGCAGCACCCGGCTGATAAATGAAACCGTCAGTGGAGTCGTAAGGCGCCTCGCCTCGGCCGAGCGTGTTGATGCCCGAACCCGCTTCGAGGGTGATACCGCCGCTCTTTTGCGTCGTGCGCAAAAGCACTTCCGGCGCGGATAACGTCGCACCGTTACGCAAGATAATGTCGGACGATGTGCCGACAAATCTGATGAAGTTACCCGCAGAGCCGTATTCAACCGTCGGCGTCGCGCCGATGCTCAAACGACCGGCATTGAGGCGATTGAGGCTATCGGCATATACCGAAATGCCGCCAAAGCCTGGCGTGCGCGTCTGTCCTTGACCAAGCACTTCCAGTTGCGAACCTGACACAACAGCGGTGCCAGCGACACCGCCATCGCCTGGGGCAAACAATGCCTGCCCCTGGAAATTCATGCCGATATCGTACTTATCACTGGCACTCAATTTGAACACCAGCGACCTGGCATCCATCGGTATCAAGGCACGCGGCACGCCGCGACGGGCAGCGTCGCTTTGCACGAATTGGCTGAAGCTGGTCTCGGTGTACTGCGAATAGCGGCGCAGGACATCCGCCGACGTCAGGATCACCTGACTGGCCAGACTGTCGCGCAGACCGCTATTGGCAATCGACATCAGCCCTGAACTGGACCACGACCCATTGCGCATTTTCAGCGCACCGGTGGTCAGGCCTGGTGCCGCCTGACCGTTGACTTCAACGCGAAACGCACCCGGTAACAAGGCAAACGTCGAGGGCAGCAAGGTATAGGTCCCGGCGGCCAGACCCGGAACGCCGGCGCCCACGGTAATCTGCTGGCCGATACGCGGATCGCTGGCGCCGGCTTCTGCGAGCACCGGTGCGAAGGTACTCTGATTGCCCGGCACGATGGCGTACACCGGATTGCTGCTCAGGCCCGGCAAACTGAAGGTGCCGTCGCTGGCATTGCGCAACAGCGGATTGAATCGTGCATCGGTAGAGCCTCCGCGCCCGGAGACAAAACCGGCGCCGCGCAGATCGCCACCACCGGACAAGTCGATCAGCGCGCCGCCCTGCACATCGACGAGCCGACCGGTAAGAACCACACCATCCAGTTCACCTGCCACCCCGTTCAACACAACCGATTTGCCGTTGTAGCGGTAGTCGATGCCGTCGGTCGTACCGCCATAGGGCATGACGAGGCCGGCGCCGCTGACGGAGGTGACGCTGCCGGGCAACAGACGAAGCTCGTGGGTCTTGCCCAGCGAGTCTTCCCCCAGCTTGATCAACCCCAACGGAGCACGGATAACGCCGCCCTGCTCGATGTTCCCGGCCACCAACAGCAAGCTGCCAAACGCCGAATAAGGCAAGGCCTGCGGCGCCGGGCCATGGCCGCTGATACGCAAGGTGCGCTCCTGGCCCGGTACAGGCGTATAGCCTTGATAGCCGACACGCACATCGGCAGAAACGCCGGTGGCGGGATAAATCTGCGCGGCGCGCAAGTTGAGGTCGCCGGCCGTCCACAAGCGCGAGCTGCGTTCGTTATCCGTTGGCGCGAGGAAACGCATATCGCCACGGCTGTCGAGCGTGACCTGGTCAAAACTCCGGCGGCTGACGAAAGTGGCCGGTGCGCCGAGCTGAGCAATCGATCCTTCGGTGCCGAACGACAACGTGTTGTTCAAATCGAGCAGATCGGCTGTGGCGGTGAATCGGGCACTGGACAACTGCGTGGTCGCGTTAGCCATGACCCTTGGGCGGACGTTGAAATCCGAAGGCACATACAGACCCAGTCCCGACAAGCGCATGTAAGGTGCCGCCAGATTGACCCGGGCCGTGTCGCTGGACGACTGCGCCAACGACATCGAGCCTGCGTACAGATTCAGGCTTTGGTTCATGCGCAGATCGACGTCGCCATCAAACGTCAGAAAACCATTACTCAACACGCTCAGGTGGTCGAAACCGCCCGACATCAATCGATCTGCGCTCAAGCGAGTTTGGCCATAACGCAGCAGCGGCGCACCTTCGCCGGCCTGCAAGTCCAGGGGCAGCAGCGCTTCACCCGTTTCCTGGGCAATGATGATTTCGCGGGGAGCGCGCACCTCGGCGCTCGCCAGGTTGTGTGGGTAGAGCGGCGCTTCCTGGGCAATCTCCAGGCGACCGCCCGACTTGCCTGCGCCGCCCGCGGTGGCCTTCAACTGACCGTCGATGAACAAACCATTGTAGGAACTCAAGGCAATGCGGCCGCCATCGGTGGCGATCTCGGTCGGCCCCAGTCCGGCGATATCCAGAACCGCGCGCGTCCCCGACGCGTCCAGACGTGCGCCGTCACGCACAATCACGTAAGCATCGGCAGACGTGGCGGTGATCTTTTTCGAATCAATCTCGCCGCCAATGACGATGCTGCCACCCTTGCCGACCTGACCATAGACCCGACCCAGCGTATCCACCGCAGTGAAGGCGCGCCCGGCAACATCCAGCACTGCGTTCGCGCCAATCCAGATCGAACGGTCGTGGGCATTCGGATCAGCGGTTTGCAGGTTGGTGGCCACGTCCTGCAAACCAAACTGTTGCTGACGGATATCAATCACGCCGCCCCACGCGTTGAGTTCACCGTCGACAGTGATCTGCCCGCCACCACGCACGTTGATGCGTTGACCAGGATCGACGCTGATTCGAGCACCTCGGTCTATGGACAGCGAGCTGTTCTGCGGGTCGATCAGGGCGACAATGCTGGAACCTGCCTGCAGCGACAGATTGGCGCCACCTCGTTGGGTCAGAACGCCTTTGGTGGGGCTTTCCTGGAACAGAGTGGGCGTCCACAGTTCGAGCGCTGTACGCGGATCGACACCGCTCGGTTGGCTCGGCGCCGCATCGCCAAACCGGTAGACCGGCATGACGACATCGACCTGCGCGCCGTCAGCGACTTGCAGGCCGTTCAGACCGGTGATGTTGTAAGCGGAAAACCCTTTGGTGAACAGATCAGTTGCCAGTTGCAGGGTGTTATCGGCCAACACGGCGCCGGGCTCAGTGATCATTACCTTGCCAGACTGAATCGTCAGGCTGCCGCCCCCCGTCACGCCGTAACCACGCACATCACCATCGAGATGCAATTGTGATGGCGCCGATACGGTCAGCGGGATGGACTCAAGCGTTACATCGCCGCCCTTGCCGCCGCGGGTCTTGCCATTGGCCAAAAGCGCGCCACCGGACGACACGTCCACCCGACTGCCGTTGGCCAGGCTGATGTCGCCAGTGCTGCGCAACGACACCACGCCGCCGTTGATGAAAGCCAGGCTGTTCACGTCATCGGAATCGGTGCGCAGATTGCTCCACAGACCACGCGTATCCAGGTGCACGCCTTCGGCCACGGATACACCGACATCTGCCTTGGCCGGTGCCGCTAGTCCCGGTTGGCCCGTCAACACATCACCCAGATTCAGACTGCCGCTACGCGCTACAAGGTTGGCATTGACCTGCACTTGCGGCGCGAACAGCGTGATGTCGCCGCCCGAATCGACCGTCACCGCCTGATTGACGTCGATGATATTTCTGGCCGAGACCTTCAATGCGCCGAGACCAAAACCATTGATCAGATCGCTGTCGAGCAACAGTTGTCCGGCACGTGCTTGCGCCACCGCATCGGTCAGACCGGGTGCTGCTTGCGCAGCGTCGCGAACGCCGCCGATCTGCACATGATCAAGCAGGGGTTCAAGGACATACTGCAAGCCACCGGCAGTCGCTGACCAGGCCGGATCATATTGGCCCACGACCAACTGCGCACGGCGAGCCCGTGCAGTCTGGCTCTGTTCATAACCGTCGATGACGGCGCGTGGCGCCTGTGTCTGGCGCTCGCCCTGGAACACCTCGCCGACGATCTGACCTTCGACCAGCGCGTTGCGGGTACCGATCACCAGTTGGCCGGCATCGCGGCCGACGGTATAACCTGATTCCCGACGCGATCTCGGGGCAATCAGTGGATTGTAGAAAACCTGCGTCTGACCCCAACGCTCGCTGGTGTCTTCGTATCCTTTGTACAACCCGCTGTAGAGCACATCCCCCGGTGCCCGAGAGACCTCATACAAACGCCCGTCGGCGCCACGCAACCAGCTCTGGCGGACCTCGCCGCTCTGCACATCGAGCGTCCCGCCGGACAGGTTGATCAGCGAACCTTTTTCACTGACCGCATCGTTACCGGAGAAACTTACGGTGCCGCCCTGAGCCATCCATTCGCCGACGGTGTGACCCTGGGTGCCGAGATAGCCACCGACTTCCAGCAAACCGCCGGCCGTGTACCAACGGTCTGTCGCGTAGCCGTTGGTACCGGCCGGCACATACACCAACTCACGCACATCGACCCAGATATCGTTACTGTTGAGCGCGCCGCCTTCGCGGTTGACCGGCGCATCGCGTTGCTCGTTGCCCTGCACGTTGATCTTGATATTGTTGGCATCCATCGCCACTTTCACGCCCACGGCGCCGGACACATCAATCACCGCACCCTCGCGCACCAGACTGCGGCGGCCCGCTGCCACCGCGACCTGACCGCCGGTAGCCAGCGTGATCGAGCCGTTCTGAAACTCGACGCTGCCGCCGCTGCCGATCTCCACGCGCGACTGGTCACTGCGGATCCGGTTGTTGGCATTGACTGCGCTCAACGCGGCATCGCGCTGGCTGTCGAGGGCCGTGAGGTCGCTGCTGTCGAGCATGATGGCGGTCACGCTGTTCTCGCCGAGCGTCACGCTGCCCGCTGCGTCGGATGCCGGGTTGAGCAAGTGCACGGTGCCACGAGTCGCTACCGAGGTGCTCGACAGCAGCACACCGCTCTGTACCACCTCATGCCCCGTCAGGGTGATGTCACCGGTCGCCGCTTGAATCAAGCCGTTGTTGCTGACCTTGCCGGCAACCGCGCCGGTCTTGAAGCCCGGTATGACTTCGTTGCCGAAGGTGGTGGACAGCGCATTGCCTTCGGTACCCGAACCTTTGCGAATAAAGAAACGATCACCCGCACCGAGCACTGTCTGGCCCTTGTTGGTGCTGATACTGCCGTCGTTCTGCACTTCATTGCCCAACAGCAAGACGTACCCGCCAGCGTCGGTGGAGATCGCCGGTTTATGGGTCTGGATGGTCGCACCGCGCTCCACCAGCACCTTGCCGGCGGCGTCGGTGAAGGTCGGCTGGCTGGCGCTGCTGTCAAAGTACAGACCCCGTTCGCGGAACTGGATGTCGGTGATATTAGCCGCAGCGGCCACCAGGTTACGCACGTTGACCTGACTGTTGCCGCTGAAGACGATACCGTTGCGGTTGATCAGCATCACTGTGCCGTCGCCCTTGATCTGGCCTTGAATCTGACTGGCTCGCGCGCCTGGATCGTTGACCCGATTGAGCACCGCCCAGTCTGCTTGCTGGGCGAATTCGACCGTAGTGTTGCGGCCGACGTTGAAGGTTTCCCAATTGAGAATCGCCTTGTCCGCCGTTTGCTCAATGCGCACATTGGTTTTGCCATCAGCCTGTGTTTGCTGCGGGCCTTTGGCATTCTGCCAGCCCTGCGCGAGGCTGTTATCGACCTTCAAGCCACCCTCACCGAGACCGTCCGGCACGAACTGCACCGAGCCCAACGCCGCCGCTCGGCCAGCCGCCTGCGCCGCTTGCTGGGCGGCAATCGCCGCCACAGTGTTGTTGAGGGTCTGCAACGAGCGCTGCAATTGCTGATTGGCTCTTTGCTGCTGGGCCAGTGGTGGGGTCATCCCCGGCAAGCCGCCAGTACTCGATCGCGCAGCCGCCGCTTGTTGTGCAGCGCCCTTGGCGGCGAACCAGCTGGAATTGAATGCCGTTTGCGCCTGCGCACTGCCCGCCACCAGACACAACGCCACCGCGTGCGCCAGTGGCTTGAGCAGCCACAGCGCCGGATCGGCGACCTCACGCTTGAGAATCTGGGCACGGGTACTGCGACGGGATGGGCGAGCGAGCATCACTACGAGATCCTTTTGGGTTGCCACACAAAGCTGCAGGCCAGCAAAAACCTGCTGTTACGACATAGGCAGTTGGCGAGGGGCGCGACCGAACGGATGTCACACAAACTTCATGATCGGGGTGTAATTGCGCGGCAAAAAAATGGCAGCCCCAAGGGACTGCCATTCCTGTTGCGGCTTACAAGGTGATGCTTACAAAGGACGACCAACAGTGTTGCAGACGCTGGCGTTGTTGATGTCCAGGTTGTTGCCGGTGGAGTTGGTGATGAAGTTGGCGGTTACAGCGGTTTTCCAGTTGGTTGGAACCGGAATGAAACCGTGAGCGGCAGTGGCCACGGCGTTGCCCGGAGTGCTGTAGTGCTTGGTCAGGAACGCTTTGACGTCAGCGGCCACGGCTGCGTCCTTGTAGCACTGGCCGAAGATGAAGTTGGTGTAAGCAGCCATTGCATAACCGCTGGACGGGTTGGCAACCACAGGGGACCACTGCGCCGGGTTGGCCGCGTTGGTTGGCAGTGGAGCCGAAGCCAGAGCAGTGTTGACGTTGGCGCTGGTTGGCTGAACACCGTTGATACGGGCAACAACAGCGTTGCTCGAAGCGTTGACACCGTCCGGACCGACATAACCGATGGAACCGTCAACCGCGTTGACTGCCGGGGCAACGTCAGCGGTATTGGCCACGCCTACCCAGTTCGACGGCACAGCGGAACCTGCTGGCAGACGTGCGTTGGTGAAGGTGGTGTTGACCGCGAACTTGGTCGGGCAGATCGAGTTCAGGTGACGGCTGAGGATTTCGGTGGTGCCGCTCGAAGCGGTGCGATAAACAACGCGGATCGCGGTGGTGTCGGAGGTACCCAACAGCGCGCCCCAGGTAGTCTTGGTGCCCGACAAGGCATCACACAGTTGAGCGCTGGTCAGGTTGAGGGTGGTGTTGCCGGCCTTTTTGTAAGGGATGGCAACCGAAGTGGCTACCGATGGCAGTTGGATCAGCGGACCAAACGAGGTGCCGAAGTTGGTGTTGTAGGTGCTGATTTCCGTGCCGCTGAGGATCGAGTCGCTACCGGCGAAATGCACAGTGCCAGTGGTGCTGAACTGTGCAGCGTTGTTGGTCAGGAAAGCACTTTTGCCAATGCCGCTACCGGTTACGGCGTAGCTGAAGTTGGCAGGCAGGATGCTATTGGCAGAACCTTTGTACAGAGCGGCAGGCAGTGAAGCGCCACCACCGGTTACGGCCATGGCCTGGGCGGATGCCAGAGCGGCGACGGTCAGTGAGGCTGCGATCAGAGTGCGCTTGAACATGAAGAATCTCCTTTTCAACGGGGGTTGTGAACACAGGGTTTCAGATTGCTTGCATGACACTGGGAAGACTCACCGCTGACCGTTGCTAGCGTGGCCCGTGGTTAAGTCGCACTGAGAAATTCGCAGTTTCCGGTGACAGATAAAGGAAAAAACCTCGGGAGGTGCGAGGGGATTTTCGAGAGGTGTTCTCGGGTGTTTGCGCGGGTCGAGGGTGTGTCTGGATCAAGTGTTTCGCGCAATCGGGCTGGAGCCGTTGAAGGGCCGTTGCAGATGACAGAAAGGAGAACCCGAGGATGGCGGGATCGGGGCTCGGGTGGTAGGTACACAGGTGAAAGTTATTTGAGAGATTTGTCGGATGAACAGCCGCCATCGCTGGCAAGCCAGCTCCCACAGGGAGCCGTTTTGTTAATGCAATCTGGGGCACAACACAACAACCTGTGGGAGCTGGCTTGCCTGCGATGGGGCCAGTCCAGACACCCTCAAAACATCAGACATACCACTACTGAACCAGTTGGTTGATCTCGATGATCGGCAGTAGCACGGCCATCACAATCACCAACACCACCCCACCCATCACCACAATCATCAGCGGCTCAAGCAACGCGGTCATGCCCATTGCCCGGCGTTCGATATCGCGCGACAGGGTTTGCGCTGCGCGCTCCAGCATCGGTGGCAGCGAGCCGGTTTTCTCGCCACTGGCGATCAAGTGAATCAGCACCGGCGGAAACACGTTTTCCACCCTGAGGGCGGCGGCGAGGTTGACGCCCTCGCGTACTTTGGCCGTGGCATTGTTGACGCTCAGGCTCAAGCGGTCGTTGGACAAGGTCTGCCGCGCCGCTTCCAATGCTCTTAATAACGGCACCCCCGCGCCACCAAGAATCGCCAGAGTCGAGGCAAATCGTGCGGTGTTCAGGCCCAGAATGAAGCGACCAATCAACGGCAACTTCAGCACCCGATGATGCCAACTCAAACGCGCCGCCGGATTGCGCAGATAAAGGCGCCAACTCCAGAACGCCCCCGCCATGACCGCTGCACACAACCAGCCCCACGCACGAATGAAATCACTGGCCGTCAGCATCGCCAGCGTCAGCCCCGGCAAATCCTGCCGTGCCTGGGAAAACGCGCTGACCACCTGCGGCACCACGTAACTGAGCAGGAAAATCACAATGCCGATCGACACCAGCCCGACCACGCCCGGATAGATAAACGCGGTGAGAATCTTGCCGCGCAGGTTGTTGCGCTCCTCGATGTAATCGGCGAGCCGCTCCATCACTTGCGCCAGATCCCCAGACTCTTCCCCTGCGGCGATCAGCGCGCGATAGATCTCGGGAAAATCCCGCGGCCGCGACGCCAGCGATTCGGCCAGACGCATACCGCTGCGTACGTCCGCGCGCACTGCGCTCAGCGTGTGGGCGATGTGTTTTTTCTCGGCCTGTTCGACCGTAGCACTTAACGCAGCCTCCAGCGGCAGGCTTGCGCCGAGCAGGCTCGACAGTTGCCGCGTGGCCCAGGCCAAATCGTTATCGGAGAGTTTGGCGCTGAACAATCCACCGCCGCCGTGACTGGCGACGTTGCTTTCTTTACTCACCGATAGCGCGGTCAAATTGCGTGCGCGTAACGCGCTGAACGCAGCGGTCTGACTGTCGGCTTCCAGATGCCCGGACTCGATCTTGCCGGTGGCATCGGCGGCTTCAAAACGATAGCGATTCATCAGGCGTCCCGTGTCACGCGCAAGATTTCTTCAGGGGCGGTGGCGCCGCTGCGAATCCAGCGCTCACCGTCCTCACGCAGGCTGAACATGCCGGCCTTGTTGGCCGCCGCACGCAAGGCCTGCTCCCCTGCCCCTTGGTGAATCAGGGTGCGGATGTCGTCGTCGATGCAGAACAATTCATGAATGCCGGTTCGGCCGCTGTAACCGGTGTGATTGCAGGTCGCGCAACCGACCGGACGCCAGGTGCCGGGCGCGGTCGGGTCTTCTTCCTTGCATTGATTGCACAGCCGTCGCACCAGCCGCTGCGCCAAAACCCCGAGCATTGAAGACGCGAGCAGAAACGGCTCGACGCCCATGTCGATCAAGCGGTTGACCGCCGACACCGCGTCGTTGGTGTGCAAGGTCGCCAGCACCAAGTGCCCGGTGAGCGAGGCCTGCACGGCGATTTGTGCGGTTTCCAGGTCGCGGATTTCGCCGATCATGATGATGTCCGGGTCCTGGCGCAGAATCGCCCGCAAGGCCAGGGCAAAGGTCATGTCGATCTTGGCGTTGACCTGAATCTGGCTGATGCCCGGCAGGTCGTATTCCACCGGGTCTTCGACGGTGAGGATGTTGCTGGTGCTCGCATCCAGCCGCGCCAATGCCGCGTAAAGGCTGGTGGTTTTGCCGCTGCCCGTTGGGCCTGTGACCAGCACGATGCCGTGGGGCTGGCGGATCAGGTGATCGAGTTTGGCCAGAACCTGCGCGTCCATGCCCAGGGTTTCGAGGTGCAGGCGCCCGGCCTGTTTGTCGAGCAGACGCATCACCACGCGTTCGCCGTGGCCGGTGGGCACGGTGGAAACGCGAATGTCGATCGGTCGGCCGGCCACACGCAAGGCGATACGGCCATCCTGCGGCAGGCGTTTTTCGGCAATGTCGAGTTGGGCCATGATCTTGATCCGCGACACCAGCGCACCGTGCAGCGCCTTGCGCGGTGAAACCACGTCGCGCAGGGTGCCGTCGACGCGATAGCGCACCACTGAATGGGTTTCGAACGGTTCGATGTGAATGTCGCTGGCTTCGTCGCGCGCCGCTTGCGTGAGCAAGGCGTTGATCATGCGGATCACCGGCGCGCCGTCCTGGGTGTCGAGCAGGTCGGTGATTTCCGGCATGTCCTGCATGAGCCGATCGAGATCGACTTCGTTCTCGGCGGCCCCCACCACCGCCGCCGCGCTGCCGGTATCGGCGTAAGCGGCGGCGAGCAAACCGTCGAACTCGTCATCGCGCACTCGCTCGACGTTTGCCGCACCGAACTGCCGACGCACTTCGCTGATCGACCAGCCGGGGGTGGATGGGCACACGGTCAGCAGCCCGTCGCGCAGAAGAATGCGCTGGGCTTTGGCCCAGGCGTAGGGCAGTGAACTCATCTCAAGTCACCCTCGCCACAGTTATCACTCGGCTCATAAACGCGGGCCCGGCTGGATCGGCACCGCTCTGATCGTTGCACGCGGGCCAGACGTCGGGGCCGGCACACCCTGCTCCGCTGCTGGCAATTGCGGTGCCTGCATATCGGGCATCGCCCAACTGCGTTCCGGCTGCAAACCACCCTGCGCGCGGCGCATGAAGTCGTAGCGGTTGAGGGTGATGCTGCGCCCCGCTTCGCTGTCGCGGATGATGTACGGGCGCAGGAACACCATCAGGTTGGTCTTGGTGATCGCCCGGCGTTCGTTGCGAAACAGCGCGCCGATACCAGGGATGGTCGACAGCCACGGCACGGCGTCGTTGCTCTGGCTGTAGCCGTCCTGCAGCAAACCGCCAAGCACCATGATCTGGCCGTCGTCGAGCAAAATGCTGGTGTCGATTGCGCGTTTGTTGGTGACGATTCCCGTCGATGTCGCGCTGTTGGAGGCGCGTTCGTCGATGCTGCTGACTTCCTGGTAAATGTCGAGCTTGACCGTGCCGCCCTCGGAAATCTGCGGGCGGACGTTCAGCTTCAGCCCCACCTCTTCACGAGTCACGGTCTGGAACGGGTTGTTGCTGGTGCCTCCGCCGCCGGTCACGTAGCTGCCGCTGACAAACGGAATGGTCTGGCCCACAAAAATGCTCGCGGCTTCGTTATCCAGCGTCAGCAGGTTCGGCGTCGACAGCACGTTGGTGCCGCCCTTGCTCTTCAAGGCGCGAGCCAGCACTTTCAGATCAAGAATCTTGCCGATGCCGGGGATTTCCACGGTGCCGTTAACGTAGCCAAGGTTCAAACCCTGGGGCAGCACGTCGAGGCTGGTCTTGCCGTTGAGGTTGATCCCCGAGCCACCCAGGTTCGCACCGCCGATCACGCCTTTGCCGCCGAGGTTGCCGGTCTGCCATTGCACGCCAAATTCGCTGGCATCGTCCTCGCCAACTTCGACGATCAGGCTTTCGATCACCACTTGCGCGCGGCGTTGGTCGAGCAAGTCGATGACTTCACGCAGGTTGCGATACAACGGCTCCGGTGCGGAAATCAGCAAGGTATTGGTGGTCGCGTCAGCCTGAATCGTCACGCCGCCAGCGCTGAAAGCGACGTTCTGCTCGCTGGCCTGCGCACCGCCATTGCCACTGGTGCCGCCACTGCCCTGGGCGTAACTGCCGCCGCTGCCGCCGCTGGAATTGCCGGTCGACGTGGTGCCGCTGGTTTGCGTGCTGCTCTGGCCGTTTTGCCCGCCGGAACTGCCGGTATTACTACCCATCGCACTGAGCACCGAACGCGCACTGTCGCTGGTGCCGCTGTCGCTTTCGCCGGTGAGCAAACCGCGCAGTGCCTGAGCCAGTTTTGCCGCTTGGGCGTTGCGCAGATAAACCACGTGCAGGTTGCTCGGATTGCTCTGCGCGTTGTCGAGTTTGTAGATCAGATTACGCGCCAGCTCGGTGCGCTCAGGGCTGCCGGCGCGGATGATGATGGTGTTGGAGCGCGGATCGCCGATCACGGCGATTTTCTGCGTCGGATCATTGCCCGGCGCGTCGAGCAGGTCGGCAACCATCGGCGCGATGTCAGCGGCGATGCCGTTCTCGATCTGCACCACATCGGTGTCGATCGCGCTCGGCGTGTCGATGCCGGCGATCAACTGCGCGACGCGGGTCAGGTTCTCGGCGTAATCGGTGACCACGATAGTGTTGTTACCGGGGTAAGCATTGATCGGATTGTTCGGTGAGACGATCGGGCGCAGCACCGGAATCAGGTTCACCGCGTTCTCGTATTGCAGGCGAAAGGTGCGGGTGAGCATGCCGTTGCCAACGGGTTTGTCGGCACTGTAGATCGGCCCTCCGAGCAACTTCGCATCGGCCTCCGGAACCACTTGCGCGACACCACCCACATCGACCACGGCAAAACCCTGCATGCGCAACGCCGAAAGCAACATGTCGTAAGCCTGACGCGCCGGCACCTGACCTTCCGACACCAGCGTCAGATTGCCCTTGACCCGCGGATCGACCAGAAACTGCTGCCCGGTCGAACGCGACAACGCGCGCACCACCGCTTGAATATCCGCCTCGACAAAATTCAGCGTCACCGGTTGATCGCCCAGTGGATTGCTCGGCAACGTGGTGCCGCGTGGAGCGCCGCCGCCACGGCTGCGCTCGGTGATGTTGTGCAACTGTTTTGGCGCAGGCCTGGCTTGCGCCTGCATCCGCTCACGGTCGAGCACTGCATCGCCACTGCGCTGAGTGTTGGCCAGTGGACGGCCGAGTTCGCTGTCGACCAGCAACGGCGGCTGATCTTTCGGCGTGGAGGTGTTGCTGCACGCGCTTAATGCCATCAGCAGCAGCGGCAACGCCATGCGCGTCGGTTTGGATCCTGACCCCTTCATGAAGCTTCCTTAGCGCCAAGCGCCTGATCCATGCGAACGGTGCCTGACAGAGTGCCGGCAGTGACTTCAGTCGTGGCCGCGTCTGCGCGTTGCAAACGGGCCTCGACTACTTGCAGAGAAAGTTGTGACGGCTGGCTCAGCAGCCAGTCGAGCACCGCGTCGGCCGGTGCGACGTCGAAGGTCAGCTGCCATGCGCCCGCCTCCGAAGCCTGTAATTGATAGTGTCCGGCCAGACCGCTCGCTTGTAAGGATTGCTCCAGCGACTGGCCGACACTTTGCCCGTCCGGGCGCACGCTGACGTCGCGCAGCACCACCTCCAGCGCTTGCGTCTGAGCGCGCAACTTCGGCGTTTCGCTTTGCCAGTAAGCGATTTTCTTCAGCGGTGGCTGGATCAGCGCGACCCAGACCAGCAGACCGATCACCGCGATTGCCATCCCGCCGACCATGCGTTTTTCGCGCAATGCCAACGGCTGCCAACGTGCCTGCAACTGACTGTTGAAACGCTGCCAACGGGCGCGGTAAATCGCCAGCGATGCCTTATTCATCTTCTGCCTCGCTGCTGTTGTCTTCGCTTTCGCCAGTGGTCGCTTCAGTGGCCGGGCGCAATGTCCAGCCGTCGTCATCGGCAGTCACGCTGATGCCGGCCTGTGCAAGCGTGCTTTGCCAATCCTTGTCGTTGCCGCTGCGACGCGCCTCGGCGAGCAGACCGAGTTGCAGCGTCCCGTCGACAAACGTCAGACGCTCAACACTGCCGGCCATGAACGGGATGCCCGTCGCGGCCTGCAACACCAGTCGATTGAAATTCTGCGAGGGATCGTCCGCTGCCCCTTTCTGCCGCGCCGTCAATTGCTGACGGGCCTGTTGCAATGGATTGAGGATCACCGGCAACTCGGGGAACGCCTGCTTCACGCGCTGCGTCATCTGACTTTTGAGCTGCTGCCCCTGACTGGCTTCGCGCGCCGCATACAGGTTCAACCCGACCACCCACACCGCCACGGCCAACACCGAAAAACCGATCGCCCTGCCCCAGCCGCGATGTGCAGTGCCTTGCTGTTGCACCGCACCGTGCAAACCCCAGCCTGGCAACGGCCCGGTCCAGCGCTGCGCCTCGGACATCGGCAGATCGACACCGGGCGGCGCTGCGTCGCCGATCCAGTGCAACTGTGTCCCCGGTTCCCACAGAATGTGGTCGACGCCTTCATCGAACAACGGCTGAACCTGCGCCATCTGCACACTTTCGCGCAGCAGCAAGTGACCGTCCTGCACACAAGCGACGGTGCCCGGCAGCACCGGCAAGCAGTAGGCTGCCGGGTACAGGCCGCGCAGATTCAAACCGGTGTTTTTGAGCATCTGGCCGAGTCGCTGCAAGGATTGCCGCGGCACCCACGCGATCTGCACCCGACCCGCTGCGTCACGCGGACTGTGGGCGATGTGCATTTCGCTGCTGTCGCCGAGCATCAAGGCTTGCGCCGCACATTGCACCGCCGCGGCGGTCTTGTTGGCCGGCAACGGCGGCAAATCAATACTCGCCAGCAGGCTGTCCGCCGGGTGCAGAAAGCCCATCAGCGGCGGCTGTTTCGGCATCTGACTCAACTGCTTCAGGCTACGGCGTTCTTCACGGCTGACCTGGCCCTGACGATCCAGCCAGGCGCAGTTCAACTCACTGTCGAGATCAAGATCCGCCAATGGCGGCAGGGCAACTCTCAACTGATTCATGCGCCCACCCGCGACCAGATCACCTGCGGCAGACGATCCTGGCTGCGATGCAGCAACGCATCGAGACTGACCCGCCGCTGCTCGCGACGCGCTTCACCGCGCAGGCGAAACCAGTCGCTGGTGATGCCGACCTTGACGCTCGTCAGTTCCAGATTCGGCATGCGCAGACGGTTGACGAAATCGCCCCGGTTGATGAACCAGCGCCCGGCGTCACGTTCATTGATCAACGCCTGCGCACGCTCCAGCGACAAACCCGGCACATACGCGGCCAACACAGGCGCGGTGGCGGTGTTGCCGTTAATCCATGTCGTCGCGGGGATCACCGTAATGTACGGCGCAAGCTTGCTGATAACGGCGTCATTGACCCCCTCGACGCTGCGCAAATCATCGAGGTTGCGCAGCATCGGCAGTTTCGGATTCTCAGGCTTTCGCGAGGCGTTGGGTGATGTGGCGCGACCACTGTCGAAGTTGCTGTTGTTATCAGCGACTGGCGGGGTCAGCAGTCGCGGGTAGGACGCGATCACCCGCTGACTGATGCGCTGACTCAAACCGGCGCTGATCCCGATCAACTCGCACAAGCGCCCAAACGCCTGAATCTGCGCCTCATCGACACGCTCGTTGGCCACCAGATTGCGCAGGTTGAACTTGCCCTGCTCATCCTCCAGCCGCCCCTCGAATCCCTGCGCGATCAAGCGTTGCGCCCACGGCTGATCGAGCCGGGTCAACGGATCGCGCTGGCGCGCGTCCCACAGCAATTGGCGGCTGATCTCCAAACCGCCCTGCACCATCCACCGCCCCTGCACGCGGTGCTGATCGGCCTCCAGTGCACGGGTCGCAACGCTCTGGCGGGTCAACATGCCGGCAGCAATCACCGCCACCACGGCAGCAATCAGCAACGCGCTGATAATCGCCATGCCTTGTTGCTTCGCCAGATCAGGCGAACGTCTGTTCATGGCCGGCCTTACAGCTGCCAGGAACCGATATCGGCATTCACGCCGTCGCCGTCAGGCTGGCCATCGGCACCGAGCGAAAAAATGTCGATTTCGCCGTTGGCGCCGGGGTTGAGGTATTGATAAGGACGGCCCCACGGATCGTTGGGCAAACGCTCCAGGTACGAGCGCCAGTTACTGTTCTTCGCATCCGCCGGACGTTCCACCAGCACTTTCAAACCCTGATTCATGCTCGGGTAAGTGCCGTGATCGAGACGATACAGCTTGAGCGCCTGCATCAACCCGCCAATGTCCTGCTTCGCCGCCGTCGCTCGCGCCTGATCCGGACGATCAAGCACTTTAGGCACCACCATCGCCGCAAGAATCCCGAGAATCACCACGACCACCATGATCTCGATCAGGGTGAACCCCCCCTGGCCACGGGGCAACCGAGGCGACGGCTTAAGCGGTTTGAACTGTGCGATATCCATCTCGACATTCCTTGGCTTGATTCGATTCGACGCGCAGTGTTGCAAGAAGATATGTCAGGGATGTTGAAAATCCTCGGGAGTTTTCGTCGTCAAGCCGTCAAGGACGGGGGTTAGCGTCGAGGGCTGTGTTTTCGCTTTGAGCCCTCCATGCGTGCGCCTTCCCGAGAAAGCGGATTTACCCTGATAGAAGTGCTGGTGGCGCTGGCGATTATTGCCGTGGCGATGTCGGCGGCTGTGCGTGTGGCGGGGTTGATGACGCAGAGTAATGGGGTATTGCGGGATCGGTCGATTGCGCTGATTGCGGCGCAGAGTCGGATGGCGGAGTTGCGACTGGAGGCGAAGTTGCCGACGGGGATGAAGGCGATGGAGTGTGATCAGGGGCGGTTGTTGTTGCGGTGTGAGCAGGTGATTGGTGCGGCGGAGAATGGTCGATTGCTGAAGATCGGCATCCAAGTATTCGACCGCAACCAGGACGCGCCGCCGTTGGCCAGGCTGGAGACCTTGTTGTCCCGAACCGAAAGCCCCTCACCCTAGCCCTCTCCCAGAGGTAGAGGGAACCGATTCGGGGATATTTGAAAGCTACACCGACTTGAAAGCCGTTCATTGAATCCACAATTGCCAAGCTCACAAAGCCAAATCAAAGGTCCTTCACCAACCCCATAATCGCCAAGGTCTTTCACCAAAGCCATAATCGCCAAGTTCTTCCAGGTCGACGTACCCCGCAAGACACCTCGGCCGGCCCCCTCTCCCTCCGGGAGAGGGCTGGGGTGAGGGTAGCTTCTGCTCTCGCCCCCCAGAACCACAAAGCCATAATCGCGAAGTCCCTTCACCAAAGCCATAATCGCCAAGTTCATCCAGGTCGACGTACCCCGCAAGACACCTCGGTCGGCCCCCTCTCCCTCCGGGAGAGGGCTGGGGTGAGGGTAGCTTCTGCTCTCGCCCCCCAGAACCACAAAGCCATAATCGCGAAGTCCCTTCACCAAAGCCATAATCGCCAAGTTCAGCCGGGTCGACGTACCCCGCAAGACACCTCGGTCGGCCCCCTCTCCCTCCGGGAGAGGGCTGGGGTGAGGGTAGCTTTTGCCCCCCCATCCCGGAAGAATCATTTCCAGAACCGGAGACAGGCCAGAAGCCATCATTGCCATGACAATGCTATCGTCCCCTCCTTTTCCAAAATTCTGACAGATTATGAATAGCGCCAAATCCTCAATCCGGGCCGCTGCTACCGCACCAGGCATCCCTGAATCAATGGATACCTGACATGAGCAACTCATCGCAGAACGCGAGATTAAACAAGTTGCTGGCTGAGAGCGAAGCCAGTCTTGATACGGCTGAGTCCAATGCTGACCTATTGAAAGCGATCCATGAGTTCGTCTCGTACGATGGCCCGCTCAAATTCAATTGCACACGCGCATGGTGGTTTTTCGGTATTGGCGTGTTCTTGATTGCGGGTGCTGTGGCCTTTTTTGGCTATATGAACTCCTACACTGTCCTTTCTTTTTTCTACCGCCTGCAAGTTGAGCCTGCCTTGTTCGGTACGGTCACTGGTTTGCTCGGCATCGGGTTTATCGGTGGGAGCCTGGCATGGATGAGTTCCAAAGCTGATCGCTTGCCTGCGCTCAGTAGCAGAATTGCTCGACTGTCATCGTACTTCCACAACGGATTGACTCGCCTGGAAGAAGACTCGCGCTATACCTTGAACAAGCTGGATGCGCAATTTGCTGATTACCGGCGGGGCAACTACAGCCGCGAGTTGGTCCAGTCGCTACAGGGTGTATTTACCGGCCCGCGCCACAACCTCCCTTACGAGTACCACCGGCTGCACTACGTCGACAAACGAACGGTAAAAACCACTGTTAACGACGGCAAGGGAGGAACCAAAACAGTGACTCGAGTGGTTTATGACCACTACGACCGGTACAGTCTGGTCATCGACTTTCCATGGGTTACCGGAATATCGGTTAGATCTGATGGACACTCACAGAACGACTATCCGTGCCCGATGGACACGGCTTCTCCGGATTTTAACAAAGCGTTCCGTTTGACCGGGCGTAGCGAGATGGTCTGTGCGAAATTCATCAAACCTTCGACGGTGCTGCGCTTGCTGAAGCTATTCAACATACTCAACAGTCCGAACCTGGAGTTCGCCGACAGTGGAAAGTTTTGCCTCAGCTTCGCGAGCAGCGACCTACTCACGTTCGGTACTCAATATTCGCTGGCTGCACCCAACGAGTTTTACGCAGAAATTTCTGCCGGTGTCGATCTGCCGCGCCTGATGTCTGCGCTCCAATGGAGCCATGCACTCAGTGAGCTGCACGATGACAACTTTACCGCCTCTCCCCTAACAACCCGCCAAGAGAAGTAAGCCATGGACATTGCACTCATCCTCTCCGCTGTTATCGCTGTCGTCATAATCGTAGTGGGCTTCAGCATCTACAACGGCATTATTGGGGGGCACAACCGAGTACAACGTGCCTGGTCGGACGTCCTTGTTTACGAACGCCAGAAGACAAAAGTTCTCGATCAGCTTCAAAAGGTGCTCGCAGACTTCATGGTTTTTGAGGCCAGCCTCCTCGAAAAAATCACCGGCCTTCGCAGCGCGATCAATGGCCTTCCTGCCAGAGCGGACGGCAATGCGCTCACGACAGTAGAAACCGCCTCGAGGGAGCTGATGGGTGGTTTGCGCATCGCTTTTGAGGCTTACCCTGACCTGAAATCATCAGAAGCTGCGAACAACATGATGCGTGAAATTGCCGAACAACAAGAGAACGTCGGCGCGGCCATCACCATTTACAATCGCAACGTCGAACTGTTCAACAACTCCATCGAAATGTTCCCTGGCTCGGTCGTCAATGGCCTGTTCAACAAGAAAACTCGTGTAACGCCGTTCTCCGATACCGAAGCTTCGCAGGGTTTCTCTTACACCCCGAATATCTAACCCGCGTGATGCATCGAAACCATCACCCGTGAGGGTGATGGTCGATCACCTCCCTCCTTGAGTAGATCCTCCGCTGATTTTTCTAGGCGCGATGCAGAAAGCAGCAACAAACCACATGAAGACGGCGCGGGACAGTAACCGACCCGCTCCCACAGCTTTCAGCGCCGAACACGATGTCCGTGACCAACACAAAACCCTTTGGGAGCCAGCCTGCTGGCGATAGCGGAGTATCAGGCAGCACAAACAGCGCATGTGCCATCGCTGCCAGCCCTACTCCGCATCACCCCGGCAATTGCAAATTATCCAACGCCCGATTCACCGCCAACTCCCCGAGCATGATCAACTGCGCAATCCCCAACAACGCCCGACGCTGCAACACCGGCAACAGGCCAGCGACGTTCTGCGCAATGGTTCAAGCCGAACCAACTATTCAATCGGACCCTTCTGAATCGACCAGACCCGCCACCGGAATTTGCCATGAAGGTTTTTTTCCACTCTGGCTATCAAACGTGCGACGCGCCTCGCGAAAATCGTCGACATGTTCCACGACCCACGTCCAAATGGGCGACATACGGACCAATAGCTCCATACCCAACGGCGTCAGCTCATACTCGACATGGGGCGGCACTTGATCCAACTCTCGCCGTATCAGCAGACCATCGCGTTCTAGCGCACGGAGCGTCTTGGTCAACATGCGCTGAGTCACGCCCGTCATTTGCCGTTTGATCTCGGCATGACGCATCGTGCCGTACACACCGAGGGCATGCAGGATACCCAGTGACCAGCGGCTACCGGCGTGAGCCAGGACTTCGCGCCGCACGCCATCATCGTCTCGTCTTAGTGTCTGGCAGATCGCTTCTGCCTGGCTAAGGGTTTCCTCATCGGTCATTTGTCCCCCTGGTATCACGTGTGTGCCTTCTTCCGAGCGCTGCCCAATCGTGCCAGCATCGCCAAATCATACAGACGACGGATTCAGGAGACATCATGACCGAAGCGACCCACCCTTCCCCGCAATCAATTCTCGTACTTGGCGCCGGAGAACTCGGCCTGCCGGTGCTGCGCAATCTTGCGCGGGTAGCAAAGCGCTCGCCCGGCAGCACAATCAGCGTTCTGCTCAGGGATTCGACCATCAACACGCAAAGCCCTGAGAAAAAACGGGAAATCGATGAACTGCGCAACCTAGGCATCCATCTGGTCGCTGCAGACTTGGTTAACGATTCCATCGATCAACTGGCCACAGTGTTCGCAGCATTCCACACCGTCATAGGCTGCGCAGGCATGGTCGCGGGCCGTGAAACGCCGATGAAACTGGCGACAGCTGCGCTCAGGTCCGGCGTGAAGCGCTATTTCCCATGGCAGTTTGGCGTCGATTTCGAAGTAATTGGCCGGGGCAGCCCGCAGGATTTGTTCGATGCACAACTCGACGTGCGCGAGTTGCTCCGCGCCCAGGACAAAACCGAATGGGTGATCATCTCGACCGGCATGTTCACCAGCTTTCTGTTCGAGCCGGTATTTGAGGTCGTCGATTTTGAAAACGACACCGTCAACGCCTTGGGCAGCCTGGAAACCAGCGTGACGCTCACGACACCGGAGGACATCGGTAAGCTGACAGCGGAAATCGTTTTCTACGAACCGCGCTTTCGCAATGAGATCGTGTACCTCTCTGGCGACACGGTGACGTATGGGCAGGTGGCGAGCCTCCTTGAACGTGTGTTGGGGCGTCCGTTCAAGCGTAACGTCTGGACTGTTCCGTACCTGATGCAGGAACTGGAAAAAGACCCCACTCACCACATCAAAAAATACCGCGCCGTATTTGCCCAAGGCAGAGGTGTGGCGTGGCCTAAAGCGGGGACTTTCAACGAGCAGCAGTCGATTCAGGTCACTACGGCTGAACAGTGGGCTCGGGATAACCTGGCAGTCGATTGACGCGAAGAAATTAATCCGCCATTCGCGGGTACCGAAACGCGTACATCGTCTCGGTATTTATCGCGGCTGAAGAGCCAGCGCACTCCCACCTTGGAACACGCTCAAAGGTGGGAGCGAGCCTGCTCGCGAAAGCGCCAGAATTGGCACCCGATCAATCAACGGGTGATCCCGACACCCGCATCAACCCGGCAATTGCAAATTATCCAGCGCCCGATTCACCGCCAACTCTCCGAGCATGATCAACTGCGCAATCCCCAACAACGCCCGACGCTGCGACGCCGGCAACAGACTGGCGACGTTCTGCGCGATGGTTTGCGCCGAAGCAAGTGTTTCACTGGCATCGATCAGCAGTTCTTCGTTTTTGTTGTCCGCCGTCACGGCATACATCCCGCGGGTTTTGCGTGGAGGTGGTGTAGAGCCGGGCGGACAGAGGTAATGGTCGAGCGCGCGGTCGGCGGCTTCGTGGAGTTTTTTTGAGTCGAGGGATTCGTAGGGAGAAACCGAGTCGGTTTCGGGCGGGTTGGGTGTTGGTTTGCTCATGGTGAAGCTCCTTGATTGTTGGAGCCGCCACATTTCGCTGCGAAACGAAGGGAGGTGGCAGCTGTACGCAGGTTCGCAGACCGGGAATCAAGGAACCCGGCATACCCGAAGGTATCCCGCGCACAGCCGCCATGAAGCACCGTTGCCATAAATTTTGAATGGCAACAATTCGGAGCGCTGTGCGCCTTGATTATTCCGGGCTGCGAAACCCGATCACTGATTCGTCAGCGACCAGACCACAATAGAACCCGCCCCCAAGGCGCACAAGCCGGTGGATTCTGGCGTAGCTGTAGGCAAAGGCGCAAGGACATGTAGCCTGAGAGAGTGTCTGGAGATGTCTTTTTAAACATTGCCGTTTATCGCGCCTCATCGCATCCAGATTTCTATAATCGATCCCGTCACGTGTTGCCAGAGATCACCCCAACTTGCCCCCGAGTTGCGACCACCCCCAACAGTCAACCAATAATTTGTAAGTAATTATTGAGCACAAAGCCTGCCTCGGGCATGCTGCGCGCAGCAAATTTACATGGACAGTAAAACTTTATGCGCTCCCCCCAAGGACATGCCTTTCCTTCGCGCGTACACGCTGGACACACCGCATTATTTTGGCGGTCGATATCCCTCGCCCCCAGATCGACTCCATTCAGGTCAAGGAAAACTGAAACTTTGAAAAGGAAAATTTCATGAGTGGCAAACCCGCTGCGCGAGTGACAGATCCAACCAATTGCCCTCTCCCCGGGCATGGCACAAACCCTATTGTCAGCGGCTCGCCCAATGTGAATTTCGACGGACTTGCCGCCGCTCGAATGACCGATAAATCCGCATGCGGTAGCCCTATCACGGGCGCCGTCAGCTCTACGGTTTTCATCAATGGGCTGAATGCTGCGACTAAAGACAGTACCGGTGGCCACGGCAACGTGGTTGTCGGCGGATCCGGAACGGTGATTATTGGCGACACCGTCGTAACAGCGCCCTTCAGCGGTCTGCTGCCGATGCCAGTGCACTTTAGTGACAAGTTCAGGTTGGTTGACCAAGAATCGGGCGAACCGCTAAACAATCTTGAATACGCCATTCAACGCGCTGACGGCAGTCTAGAACATGGTGTAAGTGATCCGATGGGCTACACGCACACAGTGAGTTCGCATCTGCCTGAAACAATCAAGCTGTTTCTTGAGGACTAAGGCATGGCTGAAGTGGTTAGCAAAAATGGCAGGAAAATGTCTCCCGTCGCCACGAGAGAAGTGACGGCCGTCAAAGACACCACCCCAAAAACTGTTGCACTGGACGCAAAAAAACAAAAAAGACGGGCGGAGAATGAGGAGTATCTGAAGGATAAGAACGTGAAGGCATTTTTGGTTGCCATTGCCAAAGCCGAAGGCGGTGACTACCACGCGAAATATGGATATGGCTGGGCAAAGGGTTTTCAAACCGGAAAATGGACTTTCACTGATGAGTCCACCCATCCGGGTGCCGGCTTCGGCGGATCAACTACGGCATCGGGTTTGTATCAAATAACCATTGCCACTTGGCGCGAGTATGGCGAAAAGATGGGGCTGACCGACTTTACGCCTCATACGCAAGACCTTATCGCGGTCGACATTCTGCGCACCCTCGGTGTGATCGACAAGATCAAGGCCGGTGACATTCCGGGCGCGATGCCGAAGGCAGCAACAAGGTGGGCGGCACTTCCCGAAGGCCCAGGCAAGAAGAATCACTATCCCCCGCAACCTTACGCCAAATATCCGGAGTTTTTGTCGAGCTACAAATCGGCTGGAGGAACCGTCAAATGAAGGTTTCGACCCTAGTATTTGTCGCATTTTATTGCACGGGTATCAGCGCAGCGTTTGCCGATGGCTCACAGGCGTCAGACGACAAGCGAGGGCCAGCAGGCGTCGTCGTCGGTGAGCGTCTGGTGGCGGCCAAAGCCAAGCTAGTCAAACAAGGATGGAAGCCGACGCGAATGCATACCACCGACGGCTATGAATACAGTGGCGTGGAGCGGCAGTTGGCTGCACGGAAGTTCTTCGAGCTGGATACCTGCTCGTTTGATAGCTCGCGCTGCATCTTGTACTACGCGAAGAAAGGAACTTGCCTGCGCGTCGATACCATCGGTGAGCAATTCAATGAGATGACGGTGACGCGATGGACCCGTGAATGTCCTGAAGCGCCTCAATAACCACATGAAGAAGGCGCGGAACAGAACCGACCCACTCCCATAGGTTTCAGCGTCGTACACAACATCTGCAATCACCATAAAACCCTGTGGGAGCGGGCTTGCCCGCGAAGGCGCCAGAACGGACACCCAATCAATCAACGGGTGATCCCGATACGCGCATCAACCCGGCAATTGCAAATTATCCAGCGCCCGATTCACCGCCAACTCTCCGAGCATGATCAACTGCGCAATCCCCAACAACGCCCGACGCTGCGACGCCGGCAACAGACTGGCGACGTTCTGCGCGATGGTTTGCGCCGAAGCAAGTGTCTCACTGGCATCGATCAGCAGTTCTTCGTTTTTGTTGTCCGCGGTCACCGCATACATCCCGCGGGTCTTGCGTGGAGGTGGTGTAGAGCCAGGTGGACAGAGGTAATGGTCGAGGGCGCGGTCGGCGGCTTCGTGGAGTTTTTTTGAGTCGAGGGATTCGTAGGGAGAAACCGAGTCGGTTTCGGGCGGGTTGGGTGTTGGTTTGATCATGAGTGAATCTCCAAATCATAGAAAAGGAGCCATCATCTTTCGCTACCAAACGAAGGGGTGGTGGCCATACGAAGGTTGGTAGACCGGTGACTTGGAGAACCGGCGCGCCCGAAGACGCCCTGCGCATGGCCACCATAAATACACAGCCCCAAAAAGGACTATATCGGGTGACGCTATGCGCCAAGTCTAAGCCGGGCTACCAAACCCGATCGCTGATTCGTCAGCGACCGAACCACAATAGAACCCGCCCCCAAGGCGCACAAGCCGGCGGATTCTGGCGTAGCTGTAGGCAAAGGCGCAAGGATATGTAGCCTGAGAGAGTGTCTGGAGATGTCTTTTTAAACATTTGGGTTTATTGATGCTTTCCACTTTCAGCTACATCAGTAACAGCACGTATTGGCTGCACTGAGTCCTACCTGTGCGAGATAGCGCTCTAAAGATTCGACATCGTCAATCATAGCTACCGCACCGATGTAGCCGTCAGGGCGGACTAACACCCAATCGCCAATAGCGGGCTCATAGGCGCTGAAAAACTGCTTTTGATCATCAGATATCTCGCCGCGTGGGCCAAAGGTATGGATATGCAATCCAGGACGAGGCGGCACGAGCCCGCGCTCTACCCCATAGCCAAGCAATGTCCAGTGTGTGCCCTGAAACAAGTTGAATAGCCGTAGTGATTGGCCGGCGGCCCCACACACCTTTGCGTCCGGTGCGCGGTCGCCGGCAAACAAACCGACATGACGTTCAGGCTGCTCCCGCACGAGTTTCGAGTGGGAATAGCCAATATCAAGTTGATGCGCCTCCCGGCCACGTCGCATGTCGCCACGCTTCAGATCGTCAAGAAGCTTTGTCGCCAGGTTGAGGACTGCTGCCGCGACGGGTCGCCGCTCCACTTCATAGCTGTCGAGCAGCGTATCAGGCGCTCCATTGACGACCGCAGCCAGCTTCCACCCCAGGTTGTACGCGTCCTGTACGCTGGTATTTAGTCCTTGACCACCAGTGGGGGGATGAATGTGCGCGGCGTCCCCGACGAGAAACACCTTACCCACACGATATTGATCCGCCAGACGAGCATTCATCGTGTAGGCCGAGGACCAGGAGACCGATTGAACGTGAATATCGTCGCGGCCGGTGCGTTTCGCCACTATCGCTGTCAGTCCTTCGGAGGAAAGATCCATGTCCACATCGAACGGGATCGGGCCTTGTATCTGAAACATCTCAGTACCGGCCAGTGGGCACAGCGCGATCTGCCGCTCCATGTCCCCATCGCCAAAGCGGTGCCAGCAATCGCGCGACAGGCCTGACAGCACGACATCGGCAACCAAAGCGCGCAAGCCTAGAGTCTTGCCCGGGAATTCGACATTGAGCGCATGACGCACAAAGCTACGACCGCCATCGGCGCCAATCAGCCACCGCACGCGAAGCGACTCGTCACCGGCCTTGCCAAAAAGACGCGCCGTTACGCCGTCCATATTCTGTTCGAAACCTATTAGCTCGCAACCAAACTCAGGCCTGTGGCCCAGTTCAAGCAAGCGTTCGCGCATTACGCTTTCGGTCAGAAATTGCGGCACCATCAAAGGCAAGTGGTAAGGCTCGGCCGGTGTCGCGTCCTGATGCACCATGACATCTGAATCACTGTAGCTGCCGTCATCGCGATATCGCCGCTCAGTCGGATAAAATCCTCCCGCCGCAACAATTCGGTCGAGGATCCCGAAATCCTCGAAGATCTCCTGAGTTCTTGGCTGAATACCTTTACCACGCGATCCTTGGAAAGGGTGGTCCGCTTTTTCGATGAGACGAAAGGCAATTCCCCTTCTCGCCAATTCAATCGCCAAGGTCAAACCGGCCGCACCCGCACCGCAAATCAAGACATCCACTGCGAATTGCTCTTTCATTCCGACCACCCATATGTGCAATATGCACATATTCAGACGGAGAATGAACAGTGTCAACAATAAATGTGCAAAATACACATACAACCAACCAGCTCCGCGAGCTTCATGGGGCGCTCCTTGAAATTGTCGGGGTGATGAACCGACCTCAGCGCGACGAAGCGATGGTTCGAGACGCGGGTATATCCCTCGACCGTGCGCTGTTTCCGTTATTGGTTCTGGTGGAGCGGCTGGGGCCTATTGGCGTTGTCGAGCTGGCGGATCGTGTTGGGCGCGATTACACGACTGTCAGCCGTCAGATTGCAAAGCTGGAAACCTTAGGATTGGTCCTCAGACAGGAAAGCGCAATCGACCGCCGTGTCCGAGAGTCTGTCGTTACCGATAAGGGCAAAGCGATGACCGATCGTGTCGACGAGGCGCGAGAGAGAATTGGACAGTCCATATTCGCCACATGGGACGTGCAGGACTTCGAGAACCTAGTGCGTCTTATGCGCAAGTTTGCCGACGATATCAAAGATGATTCGCTGCACGGCTAGAATGTCCTCGAATGTCAGCTATTGGCCCAGAGTGTGTAAAAACGCTTTATCTATGGCTTTCTCAACCGCATTCAGTCAAACCGGTGCCTGGAACGAGAAGCTCAACGCAACATTGAGCTGATGTGGTTGACGGGGCGTTTGATTAACAACTGACAGTACACCCGCGCGTTTTGACACACTCTAGGCTGAAAGTAACCAAGTACATTCCCAGCAATCCGGAACGCACCACTACAACTAAAACAGCACAATAACTGCCTTCAACCCCGGAGATCAGGGCCTCGTCAACCTCGGCAAAACCGGCCCCTCCGGCAACCTCTCCAACACCAACCGCACCGATTCCCCACCCTGCTCAATCACCACCCCATCCCCCTCAACCGCCACCAACTTCACCCCAGGCCCAACCTTCTCCCCCTGCAAAAAACTACGCGGCGGCCCATCGTTCAAACTCAGTATCGCCACCGCCCCCCGGCTCCCCGCCATCACCCCGCTCACCTTGATATCCACCGGCGCCGTCTGATTCGAGAACCACTGCAACGCCGGGCTATCGCTGCGCGCCGCCAACAATTGCGGGGCCGCCGCCGGTGTATGCGATTCGGCGGACGTCAGCAGCAGCGACGACCACGTCGCGACACCCACCAGCGCTGCGAGCAGCGCCAGGGCCTGAACCATTTGCGGTGGGGAAAAGCGTGCGGTGAACATCATGGGTTGAATCTCCTTTTTATCCCTGCTGTCAGCCTACGCGGCAATTCTCTCCGTTTTATTTCACACGCCTAACATATTGGCCGTGCACGATGACTTCCGACGCAAAGGAGCGCGCAATCGATGAACATGGTCAAGCAACAGGGTTTTACGCTGATCGAGTTGATGGTGGTGCTGGTGATCATCGGTATCGCCAGTGCGGCGATCAGCCTGAGCATCAAGCCCGACCCGCTGCAGTTGCTGCGCAAGGACGCGGAGCGCGTGGCGCAACTGCTGCAAGTGGCGCAGGCCGAGGCGCGGGCGGATGGGCGGCCGATTGTGTGGCTGAGTGACGCCAAAGGGTTTCGATTCAGTCGGCGCAGTGACAGCGGCAAGGGGTTTGAGCATTTCAGTGAAGATCCGCAATTGCGCCCGCGGCCGTGGCAGAGCCCGAAAGTGGAGGTTCGCGTGGAGCCCAGGCAGAAAGTTGTGCTCAACGCCGAGTGGATCAATCCGCCGCTGCAACTGACTTTGTCCGATGGTTTGAATCGTCTCAGCGTGCTGCGCGACGGCGCCGGCCGGATCAGTGTGCAATGAAGGGCCAACAAGGTTTTACCCTGATTGAGGTGATGGTCGCGATTCTGTTGATGGCGGTGGTGAGCCTGATTGCCTGGCGCGGTCTGGACAGTGTCACCCGTGCCGACAGTCATTTGCAGGCCAGTAGTGAGCAGAGCGATAGCTTGTTGCGGGCGTTGAATCAGTTGCAGCGGGATGTGGATATGCGCGCGGGGATTGAGTTGACCGAGCCGAAGAAAGTTGGTGTGGATGATGAGCCGCCCACCGCCCCGCCCGCCCTCACCGTGCGTAGCAGTGACAGTAGCGGGTTTCGCCTGGACATCATTCGCACGGCGGCCGATCAACCCGGGGCTTTGCAGCGGGTTCGCTGGTGGCTTAAGGGCGACACGTTGTATCGGGCGGTGGCGCCGGCGCGTAGTCGTTATCCGTTGCCGGCGCCGACCAATGGGGTTGCGGTGTTGAACGAGGTTAGCGATGCGCAGGTGCGGGTTTGGGAGGTGGATAAGGGGTGGCGGCGGCTCAGCGGGAATCGGCGCGAAGATCCCCAAGGACTGGAAATACGCCTGACTCGGCAGACGCCGCAGGGGCTGGAAAAATACCGGCAAGTGATTGGGCCGCTGGATTGAATACAGCCAATTGGGTAGCTCATTTGATACGAGTACACCCGTCAGAGATTGGTTGGCTGTTAGGCCGCTATCGCAAGCAGGCTGGCTCCCACAGTTGGATTGTGTGCAGTCCAGTTAGAGATTGGTTGGTTGTCAGGCCGTCATCGCTGGCAAGCCAGCTCCCACAAGGTTGGTGGTGCGGCGGGAATGGGTTAGCTAAGGACGACCACACCACCCGGCAACTCAGTACATTTGACCCCATAGGCATCACGAATCAACAACCCCACCCCAGCCAGTTGATCAAGACTAAACCGCGCCTGCACCCGACGCTCCCCCAGCTCCCGGTTCAGCAACAAAAGCATCCCCGGCCGATAACGATTAATCTCATCAATCATCTGGCTCAAGGTCGCACCGTTAAACACCAACACCTGCTGCCGCCAATTCATCACCGCCGCCGTGTCAACGCTCTGCACATTGCCAACCCGCCGCGCGTCATAGGTCAATTGCTGCCCCGATTCAAGACGCAGGCTACGTCCTTCAACGTCCACCTCAACCGCACCATCAAGACAAGTCACACAAACTTGCTGATCGGTATTACGCAAATTGAACCGCGCCTGACTCGCACGCAACCACCCGCCTCCGGCCTGCATCGCAAGGGGCAACCGCGCCGTCTGCACCTCGACTTCACCACTGACCAACTCAAAACCCTGCACGCCGTCATCCACTGCACGCTGATTGATCCGCGTCTGCGTGTTCAACTCCAGGCGCACACCCTCGGCCGGTTCAACGCGCCGTTGCTGACCGACTTCGGTGATGTAATCGGCACCCAGCCCGCCAAAGCCGCCAGGAATCGTCCCGCGTACCAACAAAAAGGCTGCCGATGCCGCGATGGCACCACCGAGAAACGCGCGCCGCCCAAACCCGCGCGGCGCCTGCAAACCTTCGGCAGCCGGTTGCAGCAAGTGCCACAGCGCTTTGCACTCTTCGAAGGCTTGCGCATGTTCGGAACTCTGTGCGCACCACGCGCGCAGCGCCCGGGCGTCGGCGACTGTGGCACGGCCCGAGGTCAGCAGGATCAGCCAGTCGCGGGCTTCGCTTTGCAGGCGCTCGGCGGCCGTGGGCTCGGCAGGTGTCAGTCGGAAGATGTTCAAGACGCGCGTATTCTCAACGGATTAATCGGGCACTACTCTGAAGACGGTTTTCCGGCCCCGCGACCGAACCGCTGAAACACTTTTCTTTCCAGTTTCGCTGCGCAGTATCCCAAAGCGGCTTTGATTTCCTTCTCGACCATCCGCGTGGAAATGCCAAAACGTTGGGAGATTTCCAGGTGCGGCGCCTCTTCCAGACGCGCCGCGATGAAGATCTTGCGACGCCGTGCAGGCAGTTCGTACAAGGCGCTGAGCAGCGACTGGATTTCCCTCTGCCCGCCCACCACCCGCGCAGGGTCTAGGGCCTCGTCACCGAGCTGCAGCAACTCTTCGACCTCGGTGCCGGTGAGCAGTCGCGCGTCAGCCTGACGCCGGTCAGCGGCGATGTTCAGGGCCATGCGATAGAGGTAGGCATTCGGCCGCGTGATGTTCGGCGGTGTCTCCATGCGGTCGACCCGCAGGTAGGTTTCGTGCAGCACGTCGTTGGCCAGATCCTCCGAGCCGAGACGCCTGCGCAGGCGCACCCGAAAGTCCTCGTAGGACGTCAGGAACAGCTGGACCATCGAACCTTGTCCGGTGTCTTTCATCCCCCGGAAACTCCTTCCCATTTGGTGCATTCCATGCGTTTTCCTGACGACTCCGGTAACAACAGCAACGTGACCGGCTGACGCAAGGCGCTGGGCGTTGGCCGGTCGATCCTGAGATTGCGAAAGCTTTCCACCAGCGCGGTATCGCGCCGTACATCACCGGTCGAGGTGACCAACCGGTTGTGTTGCACCACGCCGTCGCGCCCCACCCACACCTGCAACACCGCGCGATAATTGCCCGGACGGGTCAGCGGCGAGCGACACAGGTTGCGCTCGATCGCGGCTTGCACTGCCGTCGCATAACTGCGGCTGACTGCGATACTGGCGGGCGTCGGTTTTTCAAACGTCGATGGCACGTCCTCCACCTGTGCCACTTGCAAGGTGAAAGCATCGTCACGGGCATAGCGCGCCATCAAGCCACTGCCGCCGAGTAAACGGCGCAAGGCGTCAGCGGCGGTGTATTCACCATCCACCGCCAAAGAGCGCCTGCCACGACTCAACTGGCTGTCGACCAGCACCGCCACTCCAGTGGCGCGACTGTACTGATCCAGTGCCCCGGCAAGATCCTGCGCGGGAATATGCAGCGTCATGCGCAAGTCCGCCGGCACGGGGTTCGCTGTCGCATTGCCTGTCAGCAAGCCAAGCAGCAGCCCCAGAGTGATCTGGCGCACAAGTGTCGTTGAACGCTGAAGACCGTCCCTGGAGCTGCCTCGCTGCACGGCCGACATATCCCTGAAAATCGTCATCCTGAGGGCTGTTTATGAATCTGGTGTGACGGTCAGTGCAAAAAAACCATCACGGGAATTGCGCACGGCTTGCACTAGACTCATTCCATAGAACGACCCCTTCGGGTCGGCCAGGAGGCCTGCATGAAATCACTGTGGAAACTCACCTTGGGCGGCCTGCTGCTGAGCGTGTTCGTTGGCGCCCACGCCGAGCAGCGGCTGGGCTGCGTGGATGTGACGGTCGGCGGCTACAAGGCACCGAATTACGATTGTCTGAGCCAACAGATGGGCAACAACCCGGAAGGTGTGGCAGCGGCCGAGAAAAACCGCGAGGCGCTGAATGTGCCAGTCAACAAACGGCCACCCAACCAAGTGGGCCTCGCCACACCGGCCGCAACCAGCACGCGGATGGGCAACACCTTTGGGACGTCGGTGAAACCGCAGCGTCCACCGTCCAATGCCGGAACCTCACCATTGCTGATTGGCAAATAGCCTGACCTAGCGGTTTAACCGCTGATTGGTTATTGGTGATCCGGGGATGCAGGCCTATCCTGCACAGGCGTTATCCCTCAATGAGCAGGATTCGTCCGGCCTGATTCAGGAGTGTGAGTAATGTCCAACGAAGTGATCAATACGGTGCAGTTGCAAGCTGCCACCGGCCGCTCGGATGAACTGGGCAGGCAACTGCAGAAAATCGTCGAAACCCTGCGCGAAACGCCGGGCTGCGACTCCTACCTCGTTGACCGCTGCCCCGAGGACAGCCACCGCTGGATGGTCAGTGCGCGCTGGCAGTCGGAGACGGCGATGCAGGCACATTTCAACCGGCCAGAGGCCCAGGGATTTATCGACCTGATCGACAGTCGATTGGCCAACAGTGTGGACTTCAACAGCTTTCCGATTGTTTGATCCGACGCCTTCGCGAGCAAGCTCGCTCCCACATTGGAATGCAATCAACTGTGGGAGCGAGCTTGCTCGCGAAGGCGTATTGCGCCGCAGCCCTTCTTCTCCTTAATGACCACGAATTGGTCACCCGATCTTCCCGAATATTGGCCGTTTGCATGCCCCGCCCCGGGAACTACTGTGATCACCGACATCCCCACTTCTACAGGTGATCCGCCATGAAACTCCTGCACGTCTTCGCCGCCGCCTTCGCCCTTTCTGTATCCGTGTCCACGCTGGCTCACGACCCATCCGAGAAAGTCACGGTCCTGCAAGACCAGATGCTGAAAAACGCCCCGGGCAAAAAGGCCATGATGATCGAAGTCGATTACCAACCCGGCCAATCTTCCATCGCTCACAAACACGACGGCACCGCGATGGCGTACGTGCTGGAAGGCGAAGTCATTTCCCAGGTCAAGGGTGAACAGCCAATCACCTACAAGAAAGGTCAGTTCTGGTACGAACCGGCTGGCTCCGAACATCTGGTGTCGAAAAACGCCAGCCAGACCCAGCCTGCCAAGTTGCTGGTGTTCATGGTCTTGGCCCCTGATGAACAAGTGTTGATCCCGCTGAAAAACTGATGGTTGTTTGCCCAGCCATAAACAAAAAGGCTGAAATCATTGATTTGAGCCTTTTTATTACCCGTCGAAGTTAACCAGCCTTCGTTATTGCAAACTCAAGCCAATGTCGGCACCGGTTTCGTACAGAGTCTGTGCCATTATCAGAAAGCAGATAACTCGTTCTTTGACAGGCAAGGCCTCTTATTAAATCCAAGTGGAGAGGCCTGACTTCTACCACGCGCGCAATAACACGTAACTTTTCTCGACTTCCAAAACCCAGTGCATCGAGTACGATAAAGAGACACAGGAAGAATCAACAAACAATCAAACAAGGACGACCTCATGGGTATTTCAAATAACAGATCATTTTTAGCAAAAATAAAATTCAATGGCGAAGATGTAATATTCTATGACAAACATTCTTACGGGATGAACTTCAGTTCCCAGAAAAACTCTATCACGACGCCTCAGGGCCCCGCCAAAACGGGAGACGTTTTGGCGAGCTTCACCCCAGACATCTGGGACAGTCCAGAATTTGCTTATTTTATTGGCCATGACGACTACAGCTACAAGATCCAATTTCGCAGTGGCAATCACCATGCGAAATATCTCGGCACCGCCAGCGATAGCACCCGTGCGCTTAGGATTTACCCTGACGCTGTTTCTGCTACTTCATTCACATTGTACGATTCCAATTTAAACATCATTACTTTGGACGACATAACATCCACCAATAAAAGTGTATATTTACAACAACTACAGGGCCCATTTATTAAAAGGCAGCTGATAGACGATCAGATGTACAGCTACAGTGGACGACGGGGCAACTTGGTCAAACTCGACATCGAAATCGTTGAGCGGGGCTTTGACGGTATAGAGAACTACGGATTTTCGCGTTCGGCGGGGCATTTTCTTAGACTTGATTCAAATTAAAGCGGGTATATCTTGCGGTGGGGGCAATGTCCACGCGCTTGCGCCGATTGCATTCAAGGGAATCTGCCCTGCTCTACTTATTGAACCAGCATAAATAAAAAAGCCCCGCATCTCACAACGCGGGGCTTTTTCGTTCAACTGCCGATCAGATAGCCGGCTCGAACTCAGCGCTGGCCGACGTTGTCGCAGGAAGGTGGAGTCTTTTCCCAGGTTAAGGGTGAACTGCCGATCACCTACAGGAAGGGCCAGTTCTAGTACGAACCGGCCGGCTCCGAACATCTGGTGTCGAAAAACGCCAGTCAGACCACGCCTGCCAAGTTGTGGGTATTCATGGTGTTGGTCACGGATGAACTCTCATGAAATGAACGAGTAGAGAGACCTTGCTTTTTCTGCGCAGGTAACAGTAAGCAACCTTTGTGAACTACCAAAAAAAACCACATCGAATAAAGTAGAGACTCAAAGGACGAAACATCCATAGAAACAAGGAAACGCTATGACTCTCTTACACGACCGAACTTTTTTGGCTGAAATCAAACTCGACGGGGCGAATATAATATTCTTTGATACACATCCCTACGGAAAACGTTTCGACACCCAGAAAAGTCTGATCACAGTTCCATCTGGACCTGACACATCAGGAGGCGATTTGGCCAGCTACCATGCCAGTTCCGGTGAAAGTCCGCAGTACGCTTATTTCATCGGCCATGACGACTATACTTACACAATCCAATTTCGTGGTGGTAAGCATCACGGACAATATTTGGGTACCGATGGAAAGGGAGCCCACGCTCTGGGTGCTTTCCCGGAAAGAGGATCCAATACTACTTCTTTTATACTCTACGACTCCGACTTGAATGTCGTTACAATTGAAGATATTAACCCTATGCACGACACCCTTTATATGCAATTGCATCAGGGCGCCTTCATCAAAAAACAACTCATAGATAGCAAGATGTACAGCTATAGCGGACAATGGGGCACTCTGATCAAGCTCAACCTGAACATTGTTAAACGCGGCCATGAAAGCCTTGATAATTACTATAAAATTCTCAGCACTGGTCAATTCGTGCGAAAGCCAAACGCAACCTGGTAGTTCGTAGGTAAAGGCGAACATGTTCGAAAATTGCATCGACACTTTAAGTATTTATGTAAGTTTTGCCCCCTTTGTTTTTTGACTCGGCAAAACAAAAAAAAGCCCCGCATCTCACAATGCGGGGCTTTTTCATTCAACTGCCGATCAGATAGCCGGCTCGAGTTCAGCGCTGGCCGACGTTGTCGCAGGTGCAGGAACGACCGCCTGCCCACTCAACGCCAGATCCAGCAGTTCACGGTTGGCCACTGCATACATGGCGTAGTCAGTGCCGCTCGCGGCACGGATTTCCACCAGCATGGCGCGCCAGCGCGAGATCATGCCTTCGTGCTGTTCCATCCACAGCGCCAGACGTGTTTCCACGTCTTGAGTGCCGTCGCCCTGTTGCAGGACGGAGATGGTGATCGCACGTTGCTGCCAGTCCACATCATCACGGAACGCTTCACGGGCCAGAGCCTGCCAGTTGTTTTCAACCGGCAGAGCGCTGATCTGTTGCAGGTACCAGGTGATGTCCAGCGCACTGCCCACGGCGAAGTAGGCTTTAGCCACTTCAGCAGGGTTCTGGCCAGTCACGTCGGAGGCTTCGATGATCGGCAGCAGGGTGTACAGGTGCGAGGTACCCGCCACCATACGCGCCAGCAATTCCGGCACACCGGCTTCGACGTAAGCCTGATAACGCGCCTGCCAGTTTTCACGGATTTCGCCGCTCAGCAGTTCGTCGAGCTTCAGACCCAGCTCTTTCAGGTGCGGACCAAAATGCGCAACGTCACGGGCAGCGTTCTGCTCGTTGCGACGGGCTCGCAGGAACCAGCGAGTGGCGCGGCGACCCAGACGCATCAGCTCGTCCATCAGCTCCAACTGCACGTCAGCGCTGACCTGGTAGTCCAGCGCTTCGATCTGACGGAACCAGTGCGGGAGGTGGAAGATGTCGCGCACGATCACGTAGGCGCCAGCCACGTTCGCCGGGCTCATGCCGGTCGACTCTTTGAGTCGTTGAACGAAGGTAATGCCCATGTGGTTGACCAGATCGTTGGCGATCTGGGTGCTGACAATTTCGCGCTTCAGGCGGTGACGACGCATGGCTTCGGAGAACTTGCTGACCAGGCTCGGCGGGAACGCCGTTTCCATGTCGCGAGTCAGGTAGTCATCGTCCGGCACCATTGAGCCCAGAAGCTGCTCTTTGAGGTCAATCTTGCTGTACGAGATCAGTACCGACAGCTCAGGACGCGTCAGGCCATGACCTTCAGCGATACGCTCGGCCAGTTGCTCTTCGGCCGGCAGGAACTCGATGGCACGGTCCAGCTTGCCACGGCCTTCCAGATCACTCATCAGACGCTTGTACTCAGCGATGCGCTCATAAGCACGGCGCGCCGCCAGAGACAGGGCCTGAGTCTGCTTGTAGTTGTTACCCAACACCAGATTACCGACTTCGTCGGTCATGCTCGCCAGCAACTGGTTACGTTGCTTGTCGGTCATGTCACCGGCCTGAACCACTTCGTTCAGCAGGATCTTGATGTTCACTTCGTGGTCGGAGCAGTCCACACCACCGGCGTTGTCGATGAAGTCGGTGTTGGAACCGCCGCCATTGAGGCCGAATTCCACACGACCCAGTTGGGTCATACCGAGGTTACCGCCCTCGCCCACCACTTTGCAGCGCAGCTCGTTGCCGTTCACGCGCAGTGCATCGTTGGCTTTGTCGCCGACATCGGCGTGGCTTTCGGTGCTGGCCTTGACGTAAGTACCGATACCGCCGTTCCACAGCAGATCCACCGGCGCCTTGAGCAAGGCGTTCAGCAGTTCGGTCGGGGTCAGCTTTTCAGCCTTGATGTCGAAGCGTTCTTGCATTTGCGGGGAAATCGCGATGCTCTTCGCGCTGCGCGAGAAGATACCGCCACCTTCGGACATGATGCTGGTGTCGTAATCGGTCCAGGCCGAACGCGGCAGGTCGAACATGCGCTGACGCTCGACGAAGCTGGTCGCCGGGTTCGGATTCGGGTCGATGAAGATATGCAGGTGGTTGAATGCGGCAACCAGTTGCAGCTTGTCGGACATCAACAAGCCGTTACCGAATACGTCACCGGCCATGTCGCCGACGCCGACCACGGTGATGCTGTCTTCCTGAACATTGATGCCGCGTTCACGGAAGTGACGCTGTACGCCAACCCACGCGCCTTTGGCGGTGATGCCCATTTTCTTGTGGTCGTAACCGGCCGAACCACCGGAGGCAAACGCGTCACCCAGCCAGAAGCCGTAGTCGATGGCGATGCCGTTGGCGATGTCGGAGAAGGTTGCAGTGCCCTTGTCCGCTGCCACTACCAGGTACGGGTCGTCATCGTCGTGGCGAACCACGTTCAATGGCGGCACCAGTGCGCCGTCTTTCAGGTTGTCGGTGATGTCCAACAGACCGGAAATGAAGATGCGGTAGCAGGCGATGCCCTCGGCCGCGATCTCGTCTCGGCTGCCGCCCAGTGGCAGACGACGCGGCAGGAAACCGCCCTTCGCACCCACCGGCACGATGACCGAGTTCTTTACTTGCTGAGCTTTTACCAGGCCGAGGACTTCGGTACGGAAGTCTTCTTCACGGTCGGACCAGCGCAGACCACCACGAGCAACGTTACCGAAGCGCAGGTGCACGCCTTCAACGCGTGGCGAGTAGACGAAGATTTCGAACTTCGGTACTGGCTTTGGCAGTTCTGGAATCGCGTGCGGGTTGAACTTGAAGCTGAAGTACGACTTGTTCTGGCCGTTGGCGTCAGTCTGGTAGAAGTTGGTACGCAACGTCGCTTTGATCAGGTCGAGGTAACGACGCAGGATGCGGTCTTCGTTGAGTACCTGAACGTCATCCAGTGCAGCCAGAATCGCTTGCTCCAGACGTTGTTGCTTGTCTTCCAGATCGTCGCTGCCGAGCTTGCGCGCCAGATAGAAGCGGGTCTTGAACAACCGCGTCAGTTCGCGAGCGATGTCGGTGTGGTTGTTCAGGGTGCTGGCGATGTAACCCAGATCGAAGCCCAGACGAATCTGCTTCAGGTAACGGGCGTAGGCACGCAGCAACGCAACGTCGCGCCATGGCAGGCCGGCGGTCAGTACCAGACGGTTGAACGCATCGTTTTCGGCATCGCCGCGCACGATGTGTACAAACGCATCCTGCAACGTGTCGTTGAGTTGCTGGATGTCGAGTTCCAGACCTTCAGCAGCAGTGAACGCGAAGTCATGAATCCAGAACTCGCGGCCATTGTTGTGGCGCAGCCGGTACGGGAATTCGCCCAGGACGCGCAGACCGAGGTTTTCCAGAATCGGCAACACGTCGGACAACGCCAGCGGCGTGTCGGCGTGATACAGCTTGCAGTGCAGCTCGCGTTGGCCGGACACCTGACCCAGTGGCTGGTAGAAGCTCATCACCAACTGGTTCTTGTCGTTCAGGCTCAGCAGGTGCTGCATGTCGACCACGGCCGAATGCGCAGCAAAGCGCTCGCGATAACCCGCCGGGAAGCCTTTTGGGAAGTCTGCCAGGACGTTGGTGCCGCTGGCTTCGCCGAAGTTCTCGACGGTCAGCGCAGCGTAATCGTCCTGCCAACTGCGGCAGGCCTGCACCACTTCTTTTTCCAGTTGCAGCGGATCGATGTCCAGACGGTTCTTCGGATCGACACGCAGAATCAGCTGTACGCGAGCCAGCACGGACTCGGAGAAGAACGTCCAGAACTCGCAGTCGGAGGCCTTGAGACGCTCCATCAATACTTGCTGGATTTTTTGGCGAACTTCGGTGGAGTAGATGTCGCGCGGCACGTAGGCAAGGCAGTAGCAGAAACGACCGTACGGGTCTTTGCGCAGGAACACGCGGATCTTGTTGCGTTCCTGAATCTGCACAATCGACATCACGGTGGTGAACAGTTCGTCGACAGGTGTCTGGAACAGATCATCACGCGGCAGCACTTCGAGCACCTGCGCCAGTTCCTTGCCCAGGTGAGCCTTGGACTGGAAGCCGGAGCGGCGTTCGATTTCTTCGACCTTGCGGCGGATGAACGGGATGACCCGCACGCTCTCGCCATACACCGAAGAGGTGTACAGACCCATGAAACGGTGTTCCTTGATGACTTTGCCGTCAGCGTCGATTTCACGGATCGACACATAGTCCGGGTAAGCCGGACGGTGTACACGGCTCGGGTGCGCAGCCTTGGCGAACGACAGCAGGGTCGGTTCACGTAGGTAGTTTACGGCGTAGTCTTCGATGCGCAGGTCATCGTAGGTCAGGCCATTGCGCAGCAGCTTGGTCAGGCCGAGGAAGGAATCCTGGTCGTACTTGATGTGGCCGCCATCGGCTTCATCGGTAACGGTGAACTCTTCGTAGCCGAGGAAGGTGAAGTGGTTGCCCACCAGCCATTCCAGGAAACTCTTGATTTCAGTCTTTTCGTCGGTATCGACGGCGAATGCGCTGTTGTCGAGCTTGGTGAGGATTTCCTGCACCTTGGCTTTCATTGGCTCGAAATCGGCGACCGCGACGCGGACTTCACCGAGAACCTGTTCCAGCTCTTTGCTCAGCACATTCAGTTCGGCCGCGTTGGCGCAGCGGTCGATTTCCAGGTACATCAACGACTCTTGCAGAATGTCGTCGCCCTGAGTGCCCTTCGGCAGGACTTCCAGCAACTCGCCCTTGCTGCCACGACGTACGCTGAGCACGGTGGTTTGCAGAGTGTGGATGCTGTAGCCGCGGCGGTTCAGCTCGGTGCGGACCGAGTCGACCAAAAACGGCAGGTCATGGTGCAGGACTTCGACCGCGGTGTGGGTCGACTGCCAGCCATGACGTTCGTAATCGGGGTTGTAGACGCGCACTTGCGGTTGCGCGTGATCGAAGCGCTCAAGCAGGCGCCACGCAGAGAGAGTACAGCCAGCGAGGTCGGAGAGGCGACGCTGGGTCAGCTCGTCCAGGGAAATGATGCCGAAGAATTGTTCAGCGAACAGCGCCACTTGTGGCAGTGCCTGTTCACTGATGTGCTGCGCCAGTGCCGCTTGCAGTTGGTGCTGGAAGTCGGCTTTGCTGGCTGCGGTGAAGAACGCCATCTGTGGTACTCCGCTTAAGCTTGTTATTAATGGAAAGCGTCGCGTGCAACACCCCTTTCGGGGTTTGTGTCGCCCTGCTCCTGATTCTCGGGCAGAGGAAACAGGGAGACAGGTGGGTGAAGCTGGACGGGACACTCAGGTCACATTCACCTTCCATGAATGAGCATCTGCAAAAGCGACTGTCAGCGTTGATTTCAAGGCGCGGACAATGCCTTTACGGGTGCTCATCCGTTGCGCAGCTTAATGGGTGCGACAATGTGTCTGCTTGCGGTGCTGCGACATATTCGGTCATAGGCACGTAAACCAAGGCTCTGGCTGGGTTAAACACTAGCATTCTTGGCGCAGAACGTCGGTCTGAATGCCCGGTTTTACGGTACATCCGTGCCAGAAATGACCATTGACCTGTATCGCGTTCACGACACATCCTCTGACACTCTCACATGCAGAAATTCCCGAGGGCTGGCAGAATCGCGCCCAATTGCGACCAACACGCCCCTTGAGGCAGGAATTCCCGATGCAAATGACCACCGCCCTACTGATCGTCAACCCGTGCGACGACGAAGAAGACAACATGGCCATGCTCTGCTGCCACAGCGACAAGGGCGACATGTTCCTGATGAGCCGCTATCCGGACGAGGATGAACTGGAAATCACCCTGGATGGCGAGCCTTCGACGCTCGATGGCGTCAAGGTAACCCTGACTTCGACCCTGCTGAAGATCGAAATCGCGGCGGCGGATGCTGATGTGCTGAATGGTGATGATGTGCTGGAGATCACCTTTAACCCGGACATGGTTGATCTGGCTGAGGTTGAAGAGACTTTGAAGAATATTCTCGACGGTACCGGGACGTTCGTCAGCGAGATTTGATGCCGTCCAGGTGGCCCTCATCGCTGGCAAGCCAGCTCCCACAATGACCGATGTGCTGCATTAATCGCATGCACACCGCTAAAACCTGTGGGAGCTGGCTTGCCAGCGATGAGGCCAGAACTGCAAGCTCGATAGTCCCCTGCTACAAAAATCCAATACCCCCCCCGAAGCATTTTCCGCACTTTGCGCGAAACATGATTAAACGTTGCAACTCATTGAAGTGAAAAGTTAAAAACCCCCACCTCTTACAACCGAAAAAACCGTAAGCAACCCCCTACTCAGCAGCAAGAACAATCCCACAGAAGCTTGGGAAACATCGCTGCCGGTCTCAATTGAAAATCAGATAGCCCACTGTTATTAATAAATCACTTGCACTCTTATCATTGCAAGTGCGCCAGCCACCAGTTAGCGCCACATCAATAACAAGGAGTTAATATCATGGGTAAAAAACGTACCGAGATCGGCCCTTGGGATAGCCTTCAAGAGATGCTGCATACATCAGATAGTTTTCTGGCTTCTGAAGTGAGCTTCTTTGCTTCACTCACTAACTGACCGACAGTGCAGGAAAGTGCCGGAGGAACCCTCCGGCATTTAAACTATAGGAGGCTATTATGTCTGAGCGGGAGTTTTGCCCTTTTGTAGCGCAATTAAAAATTGAGAAAATAATACGCTCCTTAGATTTAGAGGCGATTACACGCTATACCGACAACCACAAACTCGTAGCAGTTGCCGAGCTTTTTGACAAGTCCAACACTGCAGTGGAAGCTGGAGCCGGCAAAGGGCCAAATTCGCTTGTTGGAGCACTTGCTGAAAGCGTCGAACATTACTGCGCACTTCAATTGAGCTCTGCCGAATCGAGCATCCAGCAATGTGACTTTATCTCGAACCAGCACGCTGCCAGCCACGATGGATTCCTGACGAGCTTGCGATTCAAAAATGAAGCAATCGAGTGTTTCAAACTAACAACACTGGATAGAACGGAGGACCTCTTCATTCCAAGCCTCCTGCTTCGCCCAAAGCTCCATGATCAACCACGCAGCGAAGCAGGCGAAGCCCATCTCATTTTGGGCCGATACTCCTCCAACTCAGGTTCTGCTTTCGGCTGCACTCAAGCTGAGGCACTACTACACGGTGCAAACGAACTCATCGAAAGACATGTTTTATCAAAATTATTTTTGTCAATTTGTAGCTTGGGCCCTTCCATTAGCCTGTACAGGCCTTCGAGCGCGCTACTAGCAAGATCGTTACAGAACGACCCACACGCACTGGGGCTTGCAGAAAAACTACAAATCATCGTTATACACAGCTCAATGAATAGTTATTTTTCTGTAGCGCTTCCAAAATCTGGCCCAGGTGATTTCCATCTATCCCCAATCGGCTCAGGAAACTCCCTAGATATACAAACTGCGATACAACGGGCAGTCACCGAACAAATTCAAGCGAGTGCGTTTTATGATGCTCCACAAGAAAAAATTGACAGCAAAACATTCGCTTTTCTTGCCAACTCTAAATCTCCCCGCCACCTAATAGATTTTAAGCCCATTAGGGCTTTAAAGCTTCCGCCAATCGATGAACCACCAGCCCACCTCACCTCGAGTGTTCCGTTACAACTGAAAACCCTGAACAACAACATCACAGACTCAGGCCGGAAACTTTATTATAGAGTCATTACCGACTTTCCCGGAAACGGCATTGTTTGCCAAAGCTATATACCTGGCCTTGAACGCTTTAACATTATAAGGAATGGAAGCTTGGTAGCACCGCAAACCATCTTGCGTCAATTACCCGCAAAATAATGTTAGCGCCACACCACAGAAGACATTCAATGCAGACGCTCATCAGAACCGCTTGCAAAAATCACGCGTGGCTATTGATCTCAACCATCACCACAGTCATAGCGCTGAAAGTCCTTGCACTAGCACCGCCATTGCTCCTAGGCAAAGTAGTTGACGCACTAAACAGCCAAACCCCGACAGCGCTCAACCTACTGCTGTTTTTGACAGCAGGAATTACCCTAGCCGGGTGCATTCAAGCCGTAATCAATCCGCTGCAAATCTATTTCCTTTCCAAGTTGGTGCAACAGGTAGTGATGGATGCCTCAATCGGCTGGATGGCACAGCTGATGCGCAAAGAGTTCCAGCAATTCAACACGTGGCGTATTGGCCATTTCATTAAGTCAGTAGAGCGTGGGATTACCGCTCATGAGCAATTGCTGACGTTTTTCATCACCACAGGTTTGCCGCTGTGTCTGGAGTTCATCATCGTCGGGCTGGCTTTTTACTACATGGGCGGGGCAGGTATTTTCCTGGCAATGACTGGCATGGCGATCCTTTACTTGTTTGCCGCCCACCGAATCATCAAATGGCGCAGAAAGCACATTGATGCAGTTAATGAGCAGGAGGACGAACTAAGTGCTCTGCTTTTCAGCACCCTGAATACCGGCAAATCGATAAAGCTGGAAAGCGCCGAGCACACGGCAACTCAACCCTTGAACCATGCCTTCCGGCAGTACGCCAAAGCGGCAGTGACGGTGGCCAGTTCCGGAGGGTTCTTGAGTGGAGCGAAAATCCTCTTTGTCAGCCTGTCTACTGGAGGGTTGCTGGGTTGGGGAGTCATTGACCAATTGTCAGGCGAGCCAAGTATCAGCGTTGGCCAACTGGTTGCCGTATTTGCCATTGCCGGAAGCTTTTTGCTCAACATCTCGGCGCTGACTGAAGGTTATCGAGTGCTCGATCAGTTTTTGGCTGACCAGCGTCGACTACGCCACCTGCTGTCACTGCAAGACTTTGATGATGACAGCCGACAAGCCGATATCACGGCGCGGAACGAGTCGACGCTCGTCCTTCAGCCCTGCACCGTCAGCGATAACAACGCTGTTCAGTTGAACATCAGCCAAACCATGACGTTTTACCAGGGGCAGTCGGTTGCGATTACTGGCCCCAGTGGGGCCGGCAAATCCACCTTGCTGGAAACGCTGGCCGGGCTAAACGCCTCAGTGAGAGTTCACCTGAGTATCGATCACGTGCAACTCTGCGATCTGAATGCCCAGACACATCTGCAGGTGTTGAGGTATTGCCCTCAATCTCCGCAGTTTCTAGAGGGCAGTTTTGCCAAGTCGGTTTTGTTTGGCATGGATCTATCACCTGACCTGAATCTGGCGATAAAGCGTTTAAATCTTGAGGACATTGTTTCGCAACGCAAACTCACCGAGAACGCCTCCAACATTTCCGGCGGAGAAGCGAAACGCCTTTCTTTGCTTCGCCTGATAAACAGGCCGGGACGATTCAATCTGTTCGACGAGCCCAGCGCCTCCATTGAACCGAAGTTGGCCGCACCGGTTTGGGACCTGTTGTTCGATACGTTTGCGACTCGCGGGTTGATCTGTGTCACCCATGATGTCGGCCACCTGTACCGCTTTGATCGGGTCATCGTCATGCAGAACGGTGCGATCATTGACGATGGCCCTTGGCAGAAATTGGTCGACACAGCCGCAATCAAACTTCTGCTAACTGATATTCAGATGGTTGAGAAATAAAAAACGTCAAATGATCACCGTCTTCGACAGTTCCTACACTGGATCGCATTCCAATGCTGTAACGGCCGCAGGCCGGGATCTTTTGCTCTTTTCTACAAAATGCCGTTAGTCGCCACCCCCCACGATGGATTAAAGTAACGCCCCCAGCCCCGGCGTTACCCAAACGCCCGCGGCCACCCCTTTCCAGGAACAGTCACCGATGGAACATCGTGAAGCGCTGCTGGCGCTGCGAACCTTTCTTTCAACGCAGATTCTCGGCCAGGAAAAACTCATCGAGCGTTTGCTCATCGCCCTGCTCGCCGACGGCCACATGCTGGTCGAGGGCGCGCCGGGTCTGGCCAAGACCAAAGCGATCAAAGAACTCGCCGAGGGCATCGAAGCCCAGTTCCATCGCATCCAGTTCACCCCTGATCTGCTGCCTGCCGACATCACCGGCACCGAGATCTATCGCCCGGAAACCGGCAGTTTCGTGTTTCAGCAAGGGCCGATCTTTCACAACCTGGTGCTGGCGGACGAAATCAACCGTGCCCCGGCCAAGGTGCAATCGGCGCTGCTCGAAGCGATGGCCGAACGTCAGGTCAGCGTCGGGCGCAGCACGTATGAGCTGTCGCCGCTGTTTCTGGTGATGGCCACGCAGAACCCGATCGAGCAGGAAGGCACCTATCCGCTGCCGGAAGCGCAGCTCGACCGCTTCCTGATGCACGTCAAAATCGGTTTCCCCGATGCCGCCGTGGAGCGCCGCATCCTCCAGCAGGCCCGTGGCGAAGCGCTGAACGGCGAGACCAAGCCCGAGCGCCGGGTCAGCCAGCAAGCGATTTTCGCCGCGCGCAAGGAAATCCTTGGCCTGTACATGGCTGATGCCGTGGAGGAATACCTGGTGCAACTGGTCATGGCCACGCGCAACCCGGCCAAGTTCGACCCGGAAATGGCCGAGTGGATCGCCTACGGCGCCAGCCCACGTGGCTCGATTGCTCTCGACCGCTGCGCCCGGGCCCACGCCTGGCTGGCCGGGCGCGACTTCGTCAGCCCTGAAGACATTCAGGCCGTGCTGTTCGACGTGTTGCGTCACCGCATCATTCTGTCGTTTGAAGCCGAGGCCGCCGGCATCGATCAGGATCGCGTGGTGCAGCGGATTCTCGACGTCGTAGCCGTCGCTTGACCCCCATGAACGCTCCTCTGCCGTCCGAACCGGGCATCCGCGTCAGCCTCGCCGAGCTGATCGAGATGCGCCACCGTGTGCGCGAAGTGCAGCTGTTTTCCACGCCGAGCCAGCGCAGCCCGCTGATCGGCTTGCATCATTCGAAATTCCGCGGTCGAGGCGTAGACTTCGATCAGGTGCGGGTTTATCAGGCCGGCGACGATGTTCGCACTATCGACTGGCGCGTTACCGCTCGCACGCAGGAGCCGCACACCAAGCTGTTCCATGAAGAACGCGAACGGCCGATCTTCATCATGGTCGAGCAAAGCACGCGGCTGTTTTTCGGCTCGGGGCTGATGTTCAAATCGGTGCTGGCCGCGCAAGTGGCGGCGTTGATCGGCTGGGCCGCGCTTGGCCACAACGACCGGGTCGGCGGCTTGGTGTTCGGCGACAATGAGCATTACGAAATCAAGCCACGACGGAGCAAACAGAGTCTGCTGCAACTGCTCAATCGTCTGGTCAAGGTCAACCAGTCGCTGCACACCGAGCGCGAACTGGATCGCGATACGCTCGGCGTAGCCCTGCGCCGAGCCCGGGAAGTGCTGCGCCCGGGCAGTCTGGTGATCGTGATTTGCGATGAGCGCGCGCTGACCGACAGTGCCGAACAGCAACTAAGCTTGCTCTCGCGGCATTGCGATTTACTGATGCTGCCGCTGTCCGATCCGCTCGATCACGCCCTGCCCGCCGCCGGTCTCTTGCGATTCGCTGAACGAGGCGCGCAACTGGAACTCGATACACTCAATTTCGACCTGCGCCAGACCTATCGCGCCCAGGCCGAAGCACGTATCGCCCGCTGGGAACTGCTCGCGCAAAAACTGCGAGTGTTGCTGATGCCGCTGAGCACCCAAAGCGAGATGGTCGAGCAGATGCGCGAATTCCTCAATCCGCAGCGACCGGGGAAAGGTCGATGATTGGCCTCGAAAAACTGCAACCGCTGATCTCCCCGCCACCGATTGCCTTCTGGCCGCCGGCACCGGGCTGGTGGCTGCTGCTTCTGTTGTTGCCGCTGCTCGGCTTTGCCGTGTGGCGTTTGCGCCGTTTCATCCCCCTGAAAAAACGCCCGATCGTGCGCGCCGAACAGCCGCTCGACCCGGTGCGCATCGCCGCCCTCGCCGAACTGGCACAAATGCCCAAACCCTACGACGGCGCCCCGGCCGGCGCCTGGCTGCAGCAACTCAACGGCCTGCTCAAGCGCCTGTGCCGCAACCACTACCCCTACAGCCAGAGCCACACGCTCAATGGCCGCAAATGGCTGGCATTTCTCGACAATCGTTGCCCGGCAGCCGGGCTGACGCGCTGGATGGTGCTGGTCGAAGGCGCCTACAAACCGGAATGCAAACTCGACGACAAAGCCATCGCCGGCCTGACCCAAGCGGTCGACACCTGGATTCGCAAGCATGTTTGAATTCGCCTGGCCGTGGATCTTTGCGCTGTTGCCACTGCCGTGGTTGATGCGCCTCGTGCTGCCGGTGGCCGACAGCGGCGAGCCTGCGTTGAAAGTCAGTTTCCTCTCGGACCTTGAAGGCCTTGCTCGTCGTCGCGCTCGGGCCAATCTGCCGGCGTGGCGCCAACAGGCTCCGTTCATTTTGCTGTGGTTGCTGTTGTTGAGCGCCGCTGCGCGCCCGCAATGGCTCGGCGAACCGCTGCCGATTGCTGCCAGCGGTCGCGATCTGCTGGTCGCGGTGGACGTGTCCGGATCGATGGACTTCCCGGATATGCAGTGGCAGGACGAGGACGTCAGCCGACTGACTCTGGTGCAGCACCTGCTCGGCGACTTCCTCGAAAGCCGCGACGGCGACCGTGTTGGCCTGATCCTGTTCGGCAGCCAGGCCTATCTGCAAGCACCGCTGACCTTCGACCGCCACACCGTGCGTGTCTGGCTCGACGAAGCGCGGATCGGCATCGCGGGCAAGAACACCGCCATCGGCGACGCCATCGGTCTGGCCCTGAAACGCCTGCGCATGCGTCCGGCGCAAAGTCGCGTGCTGATTCTGGTCACCGACGGCGCCAACAATGGCGGCGAAATCGATCCACTGACCGCTGCGAAACTGGCGGCCAGCGAAGGCGTGAAGATCTACCCGATCGGCATCGGCGCCAATCCGGAAGACAGCGGTTCCACCGCGTTGCTCGGCGTCAATCCGAGCCTGGACCTCGACGAGCCGGCGCTCAAAGCCATCGCGCAAGTGACCGGCGGCCAGTATTTCCGCGCCCACGACGGCAAAGAACTGCAAGCGATCAAGGACACCCTCGACCAGCTCGAACCGGTGACCCAACAACCTACCCAGGCGCGTCCGGCACAAGCTTTGTATCACTGGCCTCTGGCGTTGACCTTGTGGCTGAGCCTGCTGTTGGTCGCGCGCGAATTGTGGCCAGACAACCCGCTGCAACGCCTGTTCAACAAGCAGCTGTATCTGCAAAGTCCGCTGCCTGACTGGCGCGGGCGCCTCAAACGCTTGCGTCTGCGGAGGCGCCGATGATCGCCCTTTGGCCGCACTGGTTCCGTCCGTGGTGGTTGCTGTTGCTGCCGCTGCTCGGCTGGCTGATCTGGCAACTCTGGCATCGGCAAAAACGCGCCGGACGCTGGCAGATGATTTTGCCGCCGGCGTTTCACGCCACCCTGCTCAGCGGCGGTAACGGTCGCGACAGCAAACTGCCGTGGGTCGCCCTCGGTATCGCGTGGCTGCTGACGATTCTGGCGCTGCTCGGGCCGAGTTGGGAGCGCGTCGAACAGACCAGCCAGAAACCTGCCGATCCGTTGGTGGTGATACTGGAACTGACTCCGGAAATGCTCGCCACCGACTCGCCACCCACGCGTTTGGAACAGGCGCGGCGCAAGCTGTTCGACCTGTTACAGGCACGCAGCGATGCGCAAACCGCCATCGTCGTCTACGCCGGCAGCGCCCACACGCTGGTGCCGTTGTCGGATGACCTGGCGACCAGTCGCAATCTGCTCGACGCACTCAAGCCGTCGCTGATGCCGGAAAGTGGTCACCGTGCGGATTTGGCGGTGAACAAAGCGCTGGCATTGCTCAAACAGGGTGCGCTCGGCCAGGGGCGGATTCTATTAATCGGTTCATCCCTGAACGAAGAAGAGCGCCAAGGCATTCGCCGTGCGCTGAGCGGTGAGTCGGCGCAACTGTTGATGCTCGGCGTCGGCACCGCTGAAGGCGCGCCGATTGCCCAAGAGGACGGCAGTTTCCTCAAGGACAAACAAGGCGCGATCCGCGTGCCGCAACTCGACAGTCCGGGCCTCGGCGCCTTCCTCAACAGCGTTGGCGGTGACTATCACGCCGCACGGCTGGACGAAGGTGATCTGGGCGCACTCGGCTTGCTCAATGGCCCGCGCAGCCTGCGCGACGACGGCCAGACCGTGCGCCTCGATACCTGGGCTGATCAGGGTTACTGGCTGCTGTTGCCGCTGTTATTGCTGGCGGCGTGCGCCGGGCGTCGCGGCTGGCTGTTCTGTTTGCCACTGCTGATCTGCCTGCCGCAGCCAAGCTACGCTTTCGACTTCGAAGACCTGTGGCTGCGCCCGGACCAGCGCGGGCTGCACCTGCTCAAGCAGAAGCGCCCCGCCGAAGCGGCGCAACATTTTGCCGATCATCAGTGGCAAGGGGTGGCGTTGTACGAGGCCGGCGACTACAGTGGCGCCGCCCAGCGTTTCGCCGAAGGCAGCGATGCCCGCGCCCACTACAATCGAGGCAACGCATTGGCGAAAAGCGGTGAGCTGGACGCCGCAATCGATGCCTATGAACAGGCCCTGGAGTTGCAACCGGACTTGCGCCCGGCGCAGACCAACAAGGCGCTGGTGGAAAATCTGCTGAAGTTGAAAAACACGCCGCCGCCCGCTGAACCGGAGCGCAAATCGACGGAGCAAAACCTGCCCGGCGATGAACCGCCGCCAGCGACCGCGCCGCCACCCGCGGTGCGAAGTGAAACCCGGAGCGAGGCTCAGCCCGCCGAGTCAGCCAGCGAACCACCACCGACTGCCCCACCACTGCCAGGCCCCGACGAATTGTCAGGCAGTGACGAGGAAGAGGAAACGAACACCGTGCCGACGCTACGCCCCAGCGAAGACAACCTCGAAGGCGAGCAACGTCAGGCATTGGAACAATGGCTGGGCAAGATTCCCGACGACCCGGGCGAATTGCTGCGACGCAAATTCTGGTACGAACAGCAACAACATCAGGATCAGGAAAATACTCGATGACCCGCTTCACCGTTCTCTTGCTACCCCTGCTGATCTGCACGGCCACCGCTCACGCGGCCGAGTTGACTGCCAGCGTGGATCGCAGTCGCCTGAACTCCGGCGAGACGGTCGAACTCACCCTCGAAACCAGCGACGTCACCCAGTTCGGCAAACCCGACCTGACACCGCTGGAGCCGCTGTTCGAAGTCCGCGGCACGCGGCAGGTCAACCAGTTGAACACCCTCAGCGGCGAAAACCGCGCCACCACGCGCTGGATCATCACCCTGTTGCCGAAAGAAAACGGCAGCGTGCTGATTCCGCCGCTGCAATTGGGCGATGTACAGAGCCAGCCGATCACCGTGCAAGTGGTCGAAAGCGATATTCGCGAGGACAAGAACAGCCTCGATCCGGTGTTCATCGAGGCCAGTCTCGATCAGTCCAGCGTCTACGTGCAGGCCCAGGCGATCCTGACCCTGCGCATCTACCATTCGGTGTCGCTGTACGACGACAGCAGCCTGACCCCGCTGCAAATCGCCGACGCGCGCATCGAGCAACTGGGTGATACGCGCACTTACGAGAAAGACATCAACGGCGTGCGCCATGGCGTAATCGAAATGCGCTATGCGATCTATCCGCAGCACAGCGGCTTATTGACCATTGCCCCACAGACGTTCAGTGCAACGCTGGTCGAGACCCAGCCCGCCCAAGACTCAACCGCGCAAGGGCCGAAACCCGGCAAACTGATGCGAGTCAATTCCGCGCAAATCCCCCTGACGGTCAAACCCAAGCCACTGACCTATCCGATCGATGCGCCATGGCTGCCGGCCCGCAGCCTGAGCCTGAGCGAGAACTGGAGCCCGGAGCCGGAACACACTCAGGTCGGCGATTCGCTGACCCGCAGTTTGACCCTGAAAGTCGAAGGCCTGGCCAGCTCACAACTCCCGGCACTGCCCGCCACCGAGGTCAACGGCCTGCGCCGCTACCCGGATCAACCGGTGCTGAGCAACCAGAGCAGCGACCGCGGCCTGATCGGCAGCCGTGAAGAACGCGAAGCACTGGTCCCGAGTCGCAGCGGTTCAATCGACCTGCCAACGGTAGACGTGGTGTGGTGGAACACCTTCGAAGACCACCTGGAACACAGCAGCCTGCCGGCGCGTACGCTGCAAGTGGCCAACAACCCGGGCCTGCAAGTCGACACCCCGACCGGCAGCCTGCAACCTGCGATTGTTGACAGTGACACGCTGTGGTGGTGGAAACTCAGCACGCTTGTTCTGGCCTGCACCACCCTCCTGGGCTTCGGCCTGTGGTGGCGTGCGCGCTGGCAACCGGCGATCCTGCGCGCCGCACAAACCGGCCCGAGCCCACGCACCTTGATGGACGACATCAAGCGTGCGAGCCAGGCCAACGATCCGCACGCAACCCGCCAGGCGCTGGATGCCTGGGCGCGTCAGCAACCGGAGACACTGGCGGACATGGCGGCGCGGTTTGTGCCGTTGTCGGATGCGCTGGACGGGCTCAATGGTGCGCTGTACAGCGAGACTGGCCAGCACTGGCAAGGCGAGGATTTGTGGCGGGCGATCCGCACCATTCCAGCGGCGGAACGGGTGCAGGATCCGGTGGTTGACAGCGGGTTGCCGCCGCTTTATCCGAAGTAATTTCTGTAGGACTTATAGCCTGACGGCGAGCCTTTTATCCCGACCGGAAAAGCCCTACGTTACACGCCGATTTATCTGACTTCACTGATTTGGCTGCTCCACACAGAGTCCTGTTCTTTGAACAGACACAGGGAAATGTGGATGCCTAGCGCTGGCAAATCAGTCGTTTTCAGGCTCGAAATCGAGGGCTTTTCCCACGATTTTCAGGTATTCGAGTTCCGAGCCACAGAAGCGCTCAACCAGACCTATGAGGTCAAACTGGAGCTGGTCAGCGAGTTCCGTGACCTTGACCTCGAGTCCCTGCTGCACCGTCCAGCGTTTCTCTCTTTCAGTGCGAACGGCGCAGGGCTTCACGGGCAGATCTATCGAGTCGCCCAAAGTGACTCCGGTTCACGCCTCACGCGCTACCAGATTGTTCTGGTGCCGTATCTGGCTTACCTCACCCATCGCCATAATCAGCGGATCTTCCAGCAACTGAGCGTGCCGCAAATCATCGCCCAAGTGCTGGGTGATCACGCCATGCAGCCCGATGCCTGGCGCTTTCAACTCAGTGGCAAATACTCGCCACGCCAGTATTGCGTGCAGTTTGACGAGACGGACCTGCACTTCATCCAGCGTTTGTGCGAAGAAGAAGGCCTGCACTTTCATTTTGAGCACGGCTACGATGGGCACTTGCTGGTGTTCGGCGATGATCAGACCGCTTTTCCTCGGCCTGAGGCGACGACGGCCTATGCACAAGACAGCAGCATGGTGGCTGATGCCGAAGTAATCGACCGTTTCAATGTGCGCGTGGAAACCCGCACCACTCACGTCAGTCGCCGTGACTACTACTTCGAAAAACCCACGGTACAACTGGACGCAGAAGCCAAAGAACCCAGGCTTCCGGAACTTGAGGATTACCGTTTTCCCGGGCAATTCATCCATCGAGATCAAGGCAAGCAACTGACTCAGCGTGCCCTTGAGCGGCATCGCGCCGATTACCGTGAGGGTCACGGTCGCAGCGATCAAAGCCTGATGCGCAGTGGCAGCTTCGTCGACATGTGCGAACACCCACGCACTGACTGCAATGGCTTATGGCTGCTGACCCGTGTTGAACACATCGGTCGACAACCGCAAGTGCTGGAAGAATCGGCACCCGCCCCAGCAGCCGCCGATGGCTTCAGTCAGGGCTATCGCAACCACTTTGTCGCGACGCCTTGGGACGTGATTTTCCGACCCGCGCTGGAGCATCCTAAACCCCGGATGACCGGCACCCAGCACGCGGTGGTGACGGGGCCACCGGGTGACGAGATATACAGCGATCGTTATGGCCGAGTGAAGATCCAGCTTTTCTGGGATCGCGACGGCCAGCTCAACGAACAATCCAGTTGTTGGCTGCGAGTGGCCACGAACTGGGCTCATGACGGCTATGGTAGCGTGCAGATCCCGCGTGTCGGCATGGAAGTGTTGGTGGGTTTCAGTGACGGCGACCCTGACAAACCGTTCGTCCTCGGCTGCCTGCCCAATGCTGCGAACCCGGTACCGCTGGATCTGCCCGCCGAACAAACGCGCAGTATCTGGCGCAGCCAAAGCAGCCCCGGTGGTGGTGGTTACAACGAGCTGAGCATCGAGGACAGGAAAGGTGCGGAAGAAATCTCCATCCGCGCCCAGCGCGACTTTGCCCAACTCGTCCTCAACGACCAACGCGTGCAAGTCGATAACCAACACACCCTGGTGGTCGGCGGCATTTGCAGCCATGACCTGCGCAGCGACGAACACCACCTGACACACGGTAATCGCCTGACTGAACTCAAGCAGGACGATCATCTGTGGGTGCAAGGCGATCGTCATATTCAAGTTGCCAGTCAGCGGCTCAGTGCGAGCCAACAAATCCACCTCGGTGCCGGCCAGCAGGTGGTCATCGATGGCGGCACCCACGTGACGATCAAGGCCGGCGGCCACTGGCTCACGCTCGGAGCGGAGGGTATTTGCAGCAGCGTGCCGATTGTCCAGGGTGGCGCACCCTCAGTGAGTCTGGCAGCCGAACCGTTGATGCCGGGCGTATTACCGTTGTTGAAGATGACGATAAACCCCAACGAGCAACGCACCAATCTGCTTTCAAACTACACGTCACGCTGCCTGATTTGCGAGGCGAGCCAAGCATGAGTCTCTCGACCTCACTGCCGGCAGACCTGCCGTGGAATGACCAGCACGCTTTTTTATTGCTGGACGGCGCGACCGAACCAAACCTGCTGGAACGCTTGAAACAGCATGACCCCGGCGTCAGCACCATCGCCTTGTTCGACACCACATCCTTCACCGAACTGCGGGAAATCTCACCGCTGTTGGTGACAATTGAACACCCTGACGCGGCAATTTTTCAGTTCTTTTGCGAGCACGCACACGAGGAATGGGGCGTGCTGCTCTTCAGCGCCGAACCTGCTCATGGCGTCGCACAGCACTTGCGAAAACTGTTGACGGTCGAAATGCCGGAAGGTCTGCCGGTGATGCTGCGACTGGCCGACGCCGCCGTGGCGCGCGTTCTGTTTGGCAGCAACGATGCGCGATTGTCTGGTCCGCTGTCCTGTGTTGTAACGGCTGACTGCGTTGGCACGAACTGGCATCGTCATCAACCTCAACCTCGACTGGTCGAACACCCTGACCTGCCGACGCCCTACCGCCTGAGTGCGCAGCAGAACTCGGCGCTGGATCACGCCGATCAGCGCCGCGCACTGATCGAGCTCGATGCCCATCTTCTCAGCTACTTCCCGACACATCATGGCGGCGAAACCCTGGCTCAACGTTGGCCACGGCTCGAACAGCTTTTGCAGCAAGCCTTGGCGCTGGGTTTGAGCAGCAAATCCGACCTGTTCTTTTACGCCAACGCCATGGCCGCATTGGACGGCTCGACGCCCGAGCAGCATTCGCATATCCATCGACTGCTCCATACGCCATCGCTGCAATCGCCGGGTGAGCGCGTTGTGCTGGCCGCACAGCTCGCTCACCAGTGGACTACTCAACGGAGCCGCTCATGAACTCACCCGCCAATCTCGCAGCGGCTGCGGCGTCTAAAACAGCCATCGGCTCGCCTGGCGCCTGCCCCTTGCGCCAAACCCATGTGCAGCTTCTGCCCTTGCGCTATGGCCTGGTGGAAAAACTTCTCGACCCTGGCGCGGCGTTGAAACTGCCCTACGTTCTTCAAACGCGACCTATGGGCATTCGCCTGCTACGCGACGGCTGGCTGTATGTGATCGACAGCGTGACTGGCCATTTGCACGAATATCGGGTTCTCAATGGATCAGTCAGCGCCTTGCTGCACAAGGGTGCCAAGGTTGAAGGGGATCAGCGCACACCTGTCGAGGAACACCCGGCATTGGTATTTTCACGGCGCAGCCTATTGCATGTGTGCTTTGCGGAAGTCCAGTGGAGCGCTGGCAAATGCGCACAAGTGATCGAAAACCGCGAGGAGCGCGAGCACTTCATGCAAGCGGTCGATCTTGGGCCGGTGAATTGTGAGACCGGTGGCGAACACTTGCTGACAGTTGAACAGGCAAAGCGATGGATGGCAGAGGTTGCGACCGTGCCGGCCCAGAAAGCACAGGCCGAAGAAGATCGTGCAACCCTGCAAAAGGCCTCGCCAGCGGACGCCGTTCTCATGCCGGAACTCAAGGTCAATAACGCCCCCGAGCACGAACTCGAACCTTATCTGTGGGAGCAGCCTCGGCGCTTTCGCGAGGCGAATATGGGCGAGTTTCTGGGGCGGGTGCGTCCCGCGTATCAGGACGACACTCTGTTCCTCGTGATTCAGGACGACCTCGGCGTTCTGCGCGACCTGGCCAACTATCAAGACACCGTGGCCGGTTGGGTCGAACACTGGAGCAATACCGACAATAACGAACGAGATTATTTGCTGGCCTGCTATATCGAATCTCTGAGCCAGCTCAGCCCGTCGGATGTCGGCAATTTGGACAAAGCCAGCGACGACCCGGCCGTAAAAAACCTGCTTGGCGATCTGCAACAGTTGCCTGAACCCACCCGGGAGCGCACGCGCACAGCCTTGCTGGACTACTTGAACAAGGGCGGCAAAGTCGAGGTGGACGGTGTTCCCGCTGCGCCTGAACTTGAGCAATTGCGCAAAGAAGCAGCATCTGAAGTAAACAAGATGCTCATGCTTCAGGGTGGTAATCCTGATATTACAGCTCACAGGCGAGCCATAGAGGATACGGACCGCGGTTACTACACCCGCCAGCACTTTGCCATGGCGCCCGATGAGTTCGTCGAACAGCACCTGAAAACCCTGATCAAGCTCGGCAAGGAACAGAACAAGCGCATTGAGGCGGTGCTCGAAGGCTCCGATTTCTCCGGTAAGCGCGGGATCAACGACTTTATTGACCGCCCCGCCATGGACGACTCGCTGTTCAAGCACCGCGCCGACCTCGGACGCTGGAACCGCTTGCTCGACCGCATCACCGCCGACCGCACCGATCTGGTGTGTGCCGGACGCTACCATCGCTCGGCCTGGTAGTACGATGCGCAGGAGCCACAGCAGTTGGCCGAGGCCTTCGCTACCGAATATGCCTGTATCAAAGACATCTGCCGCAGCGATCACGCCAGTGAAAAGATGCTGGGTTTTCTGGAAGAACACCCGCAGATGACGCGATCACCGTTCTATACCTTGCCGCTGCGGGTCAGGCCTGAACTGCTGGTGCAATACAGCCTGCTGTGGAATGCCGGCGCCGGCCTGTTCAGCAAGCTGCCTGACTGGCTGGAAACCCTGCGAAAAATCGAACATCCACTTTTGCCGGCCCTCGATACTTTTCCCGAACACACCCGGGCCCTCGCCGATGCGGTGCATCACAGCTACAGCCCTGCCTTGAATCTGGGGCTGAGCCGCGCGCTGGAAGGCTTCGATCTGGCGCAAGGAAAAATCCCCGACCTTGACGAGCTGTTCCGCCAACTGCCCAAAGCGCTGCCGGCACGAATCCTCGATGCAGCGAAAAGTACCGGAGTGACCTTCACCGTCGCCACCCCGGCCGAACACGTAGCGCTGCAAACCGACATCAAAGACCTGCTGCGCGAACGCGCAGACCTCAAGAGTCTGAGCAGTGAACGCAACCGGCTTACCCACAATAAAAAACTCGCAGGCCATAAAACAGCACGTGCGATGGAGTTGCAGACCGAGATCGTTCGGGTGCGTGCAGGGTTGGCTCAGCTAGAGGGCAGGCTCGCAGGCGCGTTGAGCCCGATTGCGGAACTGGCGGATGCATCGGTGCGCATGTATGGCGCCACCCCGGCCCGGGCCGGAGTGACGGTAGTGTTTGCACCGGCGCAACAACAGGAAGTGAGGAGTTTGCTGAAGAATATTCGGCTGGGGGTTCAAAGTGTGCCGAGGGCAGATTTGATCAAGAGTGAAGGGGTTGGGTTGTTGGTGTTTTTGGCGCAGGCGGTGAATTTGGTTGTTGTTTATCGGGAGATGATGAGCCAGACAAAGGACGAAAAAAAACGTGCGCCTTTCTTCGCCGCATTGGCCACTACCGGCGCTGCAGGCTTCACCGCGGCTCAAAGCCTGGCAGATACCGCTCTGAAAGCGCGGAGCGATAAGCTGGTCTCAGCAGCTCAGCATCTCGCGTTGGAAAGTGTGCATGTGCAGATGGGGAAAATGCATGTAGGGCTGGGTTTTGCTACCTACGGTCTTGGTTTTATATCTTCATTGGCCAGCCTCGATATACAGCAAAAGAAATGGCAGGAAGCGACGCGAAGCGGTAATCGCGCGGCCCAGAGGAGTGCTGCTCTTGCCACGATTGGCGCAGCCGGCATGACGAGTGTCAATGCCTATGGCTTTGGGCAAACCTTGCACGCGGGTTACACCGTACTGATCGCTAAAAGCGCTGCGGCAAGAACGGCCGCCTGGGCCGCCGCCGGCACACGCCTTTCCACCGTGTTTTTCCGGGTCAACCTGGCCGGCGCATTGTTCACCGTACTGGAACTGGGAGGCACCTGGCTGCACAACCGCTACAACATCAGCGCCCACGACAGGTGGCTCAAAACCACGCCCTGGAGTCTGGACACCGACGAACGCGGTGACCACAGCCTGGATGACTACCAACGTTATCTCGGCGACTTGATTCACGCCCCTGTTGCACTACTTGGCCCGAACAAGCACGACTCATTGCTGAAAAATCTGTTTTTACGCGCCAACCCCAGTGATATTCATCTGGAGCTGCCGGGGGTGAAGCTCAGCGATTTTCAGCCACCCTTAAGCGGTAAAGCGTCTCATCGACTGGGTATCGGCGCCCATCGGCTTTTTCGCCCGCTCGACAGCCGCGGTGTGGCGCGCGAACGCAAGGATGAGATCAGCAATGAAGTGGCGGACAGCCTGCAGATCGTGCAAGCAAACCCGCTGATTTTATGCCTGCAATATCCGCTCAATCACGATGCGCCGTTGACGCCTGTGACCGAGACACTGGAACTGGGGGTGTGCGTGCAACGGCTGGACGCCAAAGGTGAGTGGATCTCTCGCACTCACTACATCCACCTCAACCCTCGAGGCGAAGGTCGCTATCCTTCGCTACTGCCCAAGTCAGTCACCCAGCCTCCGCCCCTGTTACTGGTTGAAACCCATTTGCTGGAGCTGGTCGACCATGTCCAAAAAACCTGAACCTGTGCCGACACCGAACCTTGAAAAACCCCGTAAAGCCGGAGATATCGAGCCCTTTCCAAGCGGGAAGATCACCTATCTTGCGCCGCTGCCTTTGCCGACCCCCCTACATCCTCATGGCCCTCATATTGGGGAATTAAATGAGGTGTACATGGACTTCGGGCTAGGATCTCCTCCAGTTTTTATGTGGCAGATCACACTAGGAGGACCATCTACCCTGGTCTTTATGATTACTTTTCTATTTCCGCTGTTTACCGGATTTCTAGGGGTTATTTTTGGTTACGATAGGGAAGCTATCTGGGAATCAATGACGGGGATGTTCCACGAAGGTTATCGGTATGCAGCAGTAACCTACATTTCCACCCTATTCATCGGCCTCTGCGTCTGGCTCCACAACCACAACAACCGCGCCGAAATCATCCCTACCCGCTTCAACCGGCAACGCCGCGAAGTCTGTTTCATGCCCGAAGACGCCACCGAACCGCTCTTCGTCCCGTGGGAATCGCTTTCGGCCTGGGTCATCGAAGCCCAGAGCGTGACCCAGTACGGCATCCGCCGCCAATACGGCATGGGCATCGGTTTTCAGCACGGTGAAATCCTGACCAGCGTTGAATTCCCTTGCGCCGGCCTGCCCCTCGCCATCAGCCATTGGGAAGCCATTCGCGGTTACATGGAATACGAAGTCAACGACCTCAAATCCATCCAATATCTGCAAGACCTGCAAGGCCCCAACGATCCGCCCCACGAAGGCCTGCATACGTTCCACAACGCGCGTGCGCGCATGCATCAACAGATCCGCGATGGCGAGCGGGGCCGGGTATCGGGGTTCTTCTGGTACCTGTATCACATCATGACGTTCTGGACGCTGCCCAACCATTTGGTCGAATGGGAAATCCGCCGCATCGACGCCATGGGCCAACACGTATTGCCCGAGGGGATGCGCCAATGGTCACAGCCGCTGCCAAAACAGCAGTGGGCGACGCCCAGCGAAGAACTGCTGAGCATGAGCGCACAGGTCCGAACCCTGCACAAACGCCAGCCACATCGAGCGATTACCGAGATTTTTGCTGAAGTTCAGCGATTGAACACCAGCAGTCAACATCGCGCATGAAAGCGGGAACACAGGAGGTGATCCTCCCTATTACTGGTTGAAACCCATTTGCTGGAGCTGGTCGACCATGTCCAAAAAACTTGATCCTGCGCCGACACCGAACCTTGAACAATCCCGTAAAGCCGGAGATGTCGAGCCCTTTCCAAGCGGGAAGATTACGTATCTTGCGCCGCTACCGTTGCCCACACCGCTACCGCCCCGAGGATCCCATATCGGAGAGCTTAATGATGTGTACATGGATTTTGGGCTCGGGTTACCCGAGGTGTTCTCATGGCAAGTCATATTGGGAGGGCCATTTAGTCTTGCATTCATGATTGCCTTCCTGTTTCCGCTGCTGGGCGGTTTTCTTGGCGTTGTATTTGGATATGGCTGGGAAGACATTCGGGACTCAATAGAAGGGATTTTCCTGGTGTCCTATAAAATGGCCATAACAACAGGCCTCATCACCCTACTCATCAGCCTCTGCGTCTGGCTCCACAACCACAACAAACGCGCCGAAATCATCCCTACCCGCTTCAACCGGCAACGCCGCGAAGTCTGTTTCATGCCCGAAGACGCCACCGAGCCGCTCTTCGTCCCGTGGGAATCGCTCTCGGCCTGGGTCATCGAAGCCCAGAGCGTGACCCAGTACGGCATCCGCCGCCAATACGGCATGGGCATCGGTTTTCAGCACGGTGAAATCCTGACCAGCGTCGAATTCCCTTGCGCCGGTCTGCCCCTCGCCATCAGCCATTGGGAAGCCATTCGCGGTTACATGGAATACGAAGTCAACGACCTCAAATCCATCCAGTATCTGCAAGAACTGCAAGGCCCCAACGATCCGCCCCACGAAGGTCTGCACACGTTCTACAACGCCCGTGCGCGCATGCATCAACAGATCCGCGATGGCGAGCGGGGCCGGGTATCGGGGTTCTTCTGGTACCTGTATCACGTCATGACCTTCTGGACGCTGCCCAACTATCTGGTCGAATGGGAAATCCGCCGCATCGACGCCATGGGCCAATACCTATTGCCCGAGGAGATGCGCCAATGGTCACAGCCGCTGCCAAAACAGCAGTGGGCGACGCCCAGCGAAGAACTGCTGAGCATGAGCGCACAGGTCCGAACCCTGCACAAACGCCAGCCACATCGAGCGATTACCGAGATTTTTGCTGAAGTGCAGCGATTGAATACCAGCAGTCAACATCGCGCATGAAAGCGGGAACACAGGAGGTGATCCTCCCTGTTACTGGTTGAAACCCATTTGCTGGAGCTGGTCGACCATGTCCAAAAAACCTGAACCTGTGCCGACACCGAACCTTGAACAATCCCGTAACGCCGGAGATATCGAGCCCTTTCCAAGCGGGAAGATTACCTATCTTGCGCCCTTGCCTTTGCCCACACCCTTACCACCTCGTGGCCCGCATATTGGAGAGTTGAACGAGGTGTACATGGACTTCGGGTTGGGATTACCTCAAGTCTTTATGTGGCAGGTGACATTAGGAGGGCCGCTAACCTTGGCGTTTATGTTCGTGATCCTATTTCCATTGTTCTGCCTCTGCTTCGGCCTCGTTTTAGGATACGAGTGGCGTTACTCTTGGGAGTTTGCGACAGATGTTTTTTTGAAGCGTCCAAACTCGGGCTACTAACAGCTTTTATCACCCTACTCATCGGCCTCTGCGTCTGGCTCCACAACCACAACAAACGCGCCGAAATCATCCCTACCCGCTTCAACCGGCAACGCCGCGAAGTCTGTTTCATGCCCGAAGACGCCACCGAACCGCTCTTCGTTCCGTGGGAATCGCTCTCGGCCTGGGTCATCGAAGCCCAGAGCGTGACCCAGTACGGCATCCGCCGCCAATACGGCATGGGCATCGGTTTTCAGCACGGTGAAATCCTGACCAGCGTCGAATTCCCTTGCGCCGGCCTGCCCCTCGCCATCAGCCATTGGGAAGCCATTCGCGGTTACATGGAACACGAAGTCAACGACCTCAAATCCATTCAGTACCTGCAAGACTTGCAAGGCCCCAACGATCCGCCCCACGAAGGTCTGCACACGTTCTACAACGCCCGTGCGCGCATGCATCAACAGATCCGCGATGGCGAGCGGGGCCGGGTATCGGGGTTCTTCTGGTACCTGTATCACGTCATGACGTTCTGGACGCTGCCCAACCATTTGGTCGAATGGGAAATCCGCCGCATCGACGCCATGGGCCAACACGTATTGCCCGAGGGGATGCGCCAATGGTCACAGCCGCTGCCAAAACAGCAGTGGGCGATGCCCAGCGAAGAACTGCTGAGCATGAGCGCACAGGTCCGAACCCTGCACAAACGCCAGCCACATCGAGCGATTACCGAGATTTTTGCTGAAGTGCAGCGATTGAATACCGACCGTAATGTGCGCGGCTGAAAATGACTTTCGTGGCAAAGGCTGTTGCTCCAGCACAGCCCCCTCATCTGGCTTGACCCATCAAGCCTTTGGGCAAGCCTGCGCATTTGCCAGTAAACTCTCCCCTCTTTCGCCGCCCCTTATTTTCCCGCGGCCATCACCTCTTTATCTGTTGCGGAGTCCACCTTGCGTCTGTTTCACACCTCCGACTGGCACCTTGGGCAAAACCTGCACGGCCAGGAGCGCGATTTCGAGCATGCGTGCTTCCTCGAATGGCTGCTGCGCCAACTGCAACTGGCGCAGCCGGATGTGCTGTTGATTGCCGGTGACATCTTTGACACGGTCAATCCGCCGGTCAAAGCCCAGGAACGCCTCTACGATTTCATCGTCAGTGCCCACGAGCAGCAGCCGTTGCTGACTATCGTGATGATCGCCGGCAACCACGATTCCGGCTCGCGGATCGAACTGCCCGCGCCGTTGATGCGCCGTTTACGCACTCACGCACTGGGCCGGGTGCTGTGGCTGGACGATGGCCAACTCGATGCCGAACGTCTGTTGCTGCCCTTGCCGAATGCCCAAGGCGAAATCGCCGCATGGTGCCTGGCGTTGCCGTTTCTACGCCCGGCCGAAGTGACTGGCGCGCATTTGGGCGACAACTATTTGCGTGGCATTGGCCAGGTGCATGAATGGCTGATCGAGGCGGCGAATGCCAAACGCAAGCCGGGCCAGGCACTGATTGCCATCAGCCACGCGCACATGGCCGGTGGTTCGGTTTCGGAAGACTCCGAGCGCAGCCTGATCATCGGCAACGCTGAAGCCCTACCGGCCAGTCTGTTCGGGCCGAGCATCAGCTACGTCGCCCTCGGTCACTTGCACAAGCCGCAGAAGGTCAACGGTGAGGAGCGCATCCGCTACAGCGGCTCGCCGATTCCGTTGTCGTTCTCGGAGATCGGTTATCAGCACCAGATTCTCGACGTCACTCTGGATGGCGAAACCCTGGTCAGCGTCGAGCCGAAACTGATCCCGCGCTCGGTCAATCTCCAACGCATCGGCCCGGCGCCTTTGGCGGAAATCCTCGTGCAACTGGCGGACCTGCCGAACATCGATCTGCTGGCTGAAACCCAGCGCCAACCGTGGCTGGAAGTGCGCGTGCGCCTCGACGAGCCGCAACCGGATCTGCGCTATCAAGTGGAAACCGCCCTGCAAGGCAAAGCCGTGCGTCTGGTGCGCATCGCTGCTGAATACGCCGGCAACCGTGGCGCCGATGGCGTGGAGGACGGCACCGCCTTGATCGAACTCGACCAACTCACGCCGCAGGAGTTGTTCAGTCGCGCGTGGCTCGACAACTATGGCAACGAGGTCGATGAGCAGACGCTCAAGGACTTCGCCGAACTGCTGCAAGACGTGCAAATGGAGGGCGAGCAGCCATGAAGATTCTCGCCATTCGTTTGAAAAACCTCGCCTCGCTCGCCGGGCCGTTCGAGATCGACTTCACCGCCGAGCCGCTGGCCAGCGCCGGTCTGTTCGCGATTACCGGGCCGACCGGCGCCGGTAAAAGTACTCTGCTCGATGCCTTGTGCCTGGCGCTGTTCGGCGCCGTACCGCGTCTGAACAACACCGGCCGTGACGCCAAAGTCCCGGATGCCGACGGCGAAATCGCCACCGGTGACCCGCGCACCCTGCTGCGGCGTGGCACCGGTGAAGGCTACGCCGAGGTGGATTTTGTCGGTATCGATGGCCGCCGCTACCGGGCGCGCTGGGAAGCCAATCGCGCGCGGGAAAAGGCTGGCGGCAAGTTGCAGGCCAGTCGGCAGAGCCTGCGCGACATCGATCAGGATCAACTGCTCGCCAGCCAGAAAGGCGAATACAAGACTCAACTGGAAGCCGCGCTGGGTCTGAACTTCGAACAGTTCACCCGCGCCGTGCTGCTGGCCCAGAGTGAGTTCAGTGCCTTCCTCAAGGCTGACGACAACGATCGCAGCGAACTGCTGGAAAAGCTCACCGACACCGCGCTGTACACCCGCCTCGGTCGCCGCGCCTTTGACAAGACCAAGGAGGCCCGCGAAGCGCACAAACTGTTTCAGGATCAGGCCACCGGCGTCACCCCACTCGCGCCGGAAGCCCGGGCTGAACTGGACGAGCGTTTCAACGCCGCGCAGCAACAACTGAAGGTGCAGCAGACGCAGCTCAAGCAGCTTGAACAGCAGCACGGTTGGCTGAAGGATTTGCGCCTGTTGCAGGACTCGCAGCAAGCCGCCACCGAGCAACTGCACAGCGCGCAACAGCAATGGGAAAGTCTGGCCGGCGAGCGCGTGAAGCTGACGCGCCTGGAGCAGCTCGGCCCTCAACGGCACCAGTTCGCGCGTAAAACCGAACTTGATGCGCAGCTGACACCGTTGGCCGCAGAGATTGCCGCGCACACACAGCAACACGCAGAACTGAGCAAGCAGCAGACGCTGCTGGAGCAAAATCTCGAAGCGGCGAAATTCGCCCTGAGCGAGGCACAACAGCGCCAAAGCGAAAATGCCCCACTGTTGCGTCAGGCCTTTGAAGAACAGAGCACCCTCGCCCGTCTGGCCAAGGATGCAGCCAGCAGCGCCGATGCGAAAGACCAGGCGCAGCAAGCCTGCACGCAAGGCCAGAGCGACATTCAAGCCTTGCTGGAAAAGCAGGGCCAAGTCGCTGAGCGCCTGCAACGCATCGCCGCCGAGCTTGAGCAAAGCGCTCATCTGGCGCCGTTGAGCGACGCATGGAATGCCTACCGCGATCGTCTGCAACAGCTGATGCTGATCGGCAACCGTTTGAACAAAGGTCAGGCCGAACTGGCCTCGCTCGAAGAGAGCGCCACGCGCAACGCTGAAGCATTCGCCGCACAGAAGCAGCAACTGGAAGTGCTGTTCAAGGAAGCCGGTGCCGAGCCCGATGCCGTCGCCGAACAGATCGGCATCCTCGGCAATCTATTGCAGGACAATCGCAAGCAACTGCGCGCCTTCGAAGACCTGTCGCGCCTGTGGGCCAGCCAACAGGATCTGCACAAGCGCAGCGCTGACCTGCAACAACGCCAGCTCAGCGCCCAGCAGGAACGTGAGCGCCTGACCCAGGACGGGGTAAAAACCAAGGCCGAACTGACCGTCGCCGAACAGACCCTCAACGTCACCCGCGAACTGCTGGAGCGTCAGCGTCTGGCGCGCAGTGCCAGTGTCGAAGAGCTGCGCGCGCAGTTGCAGGACGATCAGCCGTGCCCGGTCTGCGGTAGCAACGAGCACCCGTATCACCAGCCCGAAGCACTGCTGCAAAGCCTCGGTCGCCACGATGAAAACGAGCAGGCCAACGCCCAGCATGCAGTCGATCAGCTCAAGGAAAAACTCGTTGAACTGCGCGCCGAGGTCGGTGGCGTCATCGCTCAGCAAAAAGAACTGCTGCAACAGCAAGAACAATTGGTCGCTCAGCAGCAGACGCTGGCGCCGAGCCTCGACGCTCATCCCCTGTCCGCGCAGTTGCATAATCAAGACGCCGATAAACGCGACGCTTGGTTAACCCGCCAGAACGAGCAATTGAATCAGAGCATCGCTCAGGACGAACAACGCCAAGGCGCGCTGCTCACGCTGCAACAGGACGCCGCGCGCCTGACCCAGCAATTGCGTCAGGCCGAAACCGCGCATCAGCAAGCGGCGCAGCACCTGAGCAACCAGCAGCGCGAGTTGGGCAGCGACCGCCAGCGCCTTGATGAAGAACTCAGCGCGTTTGGCAGTCTGCTGCCGGCGGACACTCTCGAAGCCTTGCGCCTTGAACCGGCCGCGACGTTCATGCAGCTCGACCAGCAGATCGCCGAGCGTCTGGCGCAAGTCGATCAGCAGAAGGAAGAACTGGCCGAGCAGCAGCAACGCCAGCAAATGCTGGAGAAAGAACAGGATCGCCAGCAGACCCGCGTGCAGCAGTCGCAAGCCGCCGAACAGCAATTCAATGCGCTGGCGGAGCAACAACAGGCCTGCCAACAAAAACTCACGCAACTGCTCGGCGAGCACAGCAGCGCCGAGCACTGGCAGCAGCAACTGGAACACGCCGTGGAACAGGCGCGCAACGCCGAAACCAGCACGGCTCAGGCGCTGCAAAACGTCAGCACGCAACTCGTGCAGATCGCCGCCGAGCTCAAGGCACAGCGTGAACGTTTACAAGCGTTGGAAAGCGAAGACAAGGATCTCGCCGGCAAGATTGCCGACTGGCGCGCCCGTCATCCTGAGCTTGACGATGGCGGTCTCGAAGATCTGTTGCGGGTCGATGACGCGCAACTGGCTGAACTGCGCGAACACTTGCAGCGCAACGAAAAAGCCATCGAACAGGCCAAAGTGCTGTTGCAGGAACGCGATCAGCGCTTGCTCGATCATCAGGCGCAGCACAACGGCAATCTCGATGCCGAGCAACTCGCCAGCGCTCTCCTCGCCCTGCAGAGCCAAGTCAACGTCAGCGAGCAGCAATGCGCCGAATTGCGCGCCGAACAGGCTGAAGACCAGCGCCGGCAAAACGCCAATCAGGCACTGGCGCAGCAGATCGCCGATGCCTATACCGAGTACCAGCGATGGGCACGTCTGAGTGCACTGATCGGTTCGGCGACGGGCGACACCTTCCGCAAGATCGCCCAGGCCTACAACCTCGATTTGCTCGTGCACCACGCCAACGTGCAGTTGCGCCAACTGGTCAAACGCTATCGCCTCAAACGCGGCGGCAGCATGCTCGGCCTTTTGGTGATGGACACGGAGATGGGCGACGAATTGCGCTCGGTGCATTCGTTGTCCGGCGGCGAGACGTTCCTGGTGTCGCTGGCCCTTGCGCTCGGTCTGGCGTCGATGGCTTCAAGCACGCTGAAAATCGAATCGCTGTTTATCGACGAAGGCTTCGGCAGCCTTGATCCGGAATCCCTGCAACTGGCGATGGATGCTCTCGACGGCTTGCAGGCGCAGGGCCGCAAGGTCGCGGTGATTTCCCATGTGCAGGAGATGCACGAACGGATCCCGGTGCAGATTCAAGTGCTGCGCCAGGGCAACGGTTTGAGCACGCTGGAGGTGAAATGAACACGCTGTATTCATTCCGCCGCTGCCCCTACGCGATGCGCGCGCGGATGGCCCTGCGTTATTCGGGGGTGCCCGTGAACATCGTCGAAATCAGCCTCAAGGCCAAACCCGCCGAGATGCTCGCGATCTCGCCCAAGGGCACGGTACCGGTGCTGGATGCGGACGGTCGGGTGATCGATGAGAGCCTGGAAATCATGCGCTGGGCACTGGCGCAGAATGATCCGCAGGATTGGTTGCTCGGCGGTGATCCTCGGATTGCCGAGTTGATCGATGCGAATGATCAGGTGTTCAAGGTTCACTTGAATCGCTACAAATATGCCGAGCGCTATCCCGAGCAGCCGATGGAATTATATCGGGCCGAGGGGGCGGTGTTTTTGCACAGGCTTGATGAGTTGCTTCAAGGCCGTGATTATTTGCTGACGGATCATGCGAGTTTGGCGGACGTGGCGTTATTGCCTTTCATACGCCAGTTCGCCCATGTTGATCGGGAGTGGTTTGCGCAGACGCCGTACGTTCGCTTGCAAGCGTGGCTGCAACACTTCCTCGAATCCGACCTCTTCACCTCGATCATGAAGAAATAACCCCCCTGCTTTCTGCTTGCAGATCCCCTCACCACAATGAATTTCACTCAAGGCAAGTGTTGGAGTTTGGTCAAGCCAGCAGGTCAAGCCAGCACCTGGCACATCCCGAGGGCCGAGCAATCCACTTCGAACGGCCCGAGGAAATGGGTGCCGGCCTTGCTCGGCGGATTGCCGGCCATCAGCCCCAGCGTACTCGCCCTTTCGATATCGTGGGCGATGGTGTGATTGGCCTCTATAGCCCGTGCCAGTGCGCCCACTGAGCCTTGGCCGATGCCCAGCAATGACGCGCCGTTAGTCATCAACGCTAAACCTGCGATAACCCAGAGTCTGTAGCCTTTCATGCTCCGCCGACTCCCGCGAGTTCAGCCCGGTCGACCATCACGCTTTGCGAACGGTGTTCGAACTGAATGCCAGGATTCGCCACCTGAATCGGTGCGTCGAAGCTGTGTTCCATCTGCGATGAGAGGCTGACGATCAGCACCAGTGCCAGGTAAAGACCGATGGCCAGATAGGCGCCGAATTTGGCAGAAGAGATGATGGTGCTGGCCATGGTGTTCTCCCGTGGGCATGTTTCGATGCCCACAGAATCGATCAAAAAAGCTGTGGCAACCACTCAGGGTTTTCCATAGTGAACATCAGCTTCGTTGATCATTAAGCCAGTCTATTTCGGCGTTGGATAAAACCTATCAAGCGATCAAACGCACACGAAAAGGAGCTGCCGAAGGCTGCGATCTTTTGATTTTGCTTTTAAAAAACAAGATCAAGAGATGGCAGGCTTCGGCAGCTCCAGTGGAGTTTTCTGTGTTCGTTCAGTATTGGGCTTTGTGATCCAGCGCAGCGTAGAAGTTGGCGCTCTGTTGCAGATATTTCTGGGTGTAGCTCTGGGCGTGGGATTTTTTGCTGTTGATTTCGACGTTGGCACTCGCTGGCAGAACCACGGTGGCGGAGATGGCGGAAGCGGCGATGACGGAGAAAAGATTGAAGTTCATGGCGGTAACCCTCGTGTTCGGTTGGCTTGCTTGCCCGGTTGGGCTGTGGAGCAAACTTAACGCTCGAGGGTCTATCGCTTGAAATGCTTTGTAACAGTAACCGTTATCAGCGCGATTAATACAAAGAGACAGGCCCCGTGAACCGGGGCCTGTGGCTTATTGTCGCACTACAAACTTCAGGTCGCTGGGCGCGTCCATCGGCAGTTTCTGCACGGTTTTGCCGAGCAGACCGGTCTTGCCATCGCGTTCGACGACGACAATCTCGTTGCTCTTCTGGTTGGCAATCAGCAGGAATTTGCCACTCGGGTCGAGGCTGAATTCGCGCGGGTGATCACCTTCCACCGAGCGTTTTTGCAGTTCTTTGAGCTGGCCGTTCGCCGGATCGATGGCGAACACCAGCAACTGATTGGCGGTGCCACGGTTGCTGACGTAGAGGAACTTGCCGTCCGCCGACGCGTGCAACGCAGCACCAGCCTTGTCCGACGTCGGCTGGCCAGCCGCCAGATCGATCAGTTGTGTCTGAGTCAGCACGCCGTCGTGGTAATCGAACACGGCGACTTGCGCACTCATTTCCATGGTCAGCCAGGCGTGTTTGCCATCAGCACTAAACAGCAAGTGACGCGGACCGCTCCCAGCAGGCATGGCCACCGAGGCGGTTTTTGCCGGGGTCAGCGGCAGATCCGGGTTAGCCTTCGGGTCGAATTGGTAGATGAATACCTTGTCCGCGCCCAGATCATTGGAGAACACGTAGCGGCCATCCGGCGAGGAAACCGTCGAGTGCACGTGATTCGACGCCTGACGCTTGGGATTGACCCGGCTCGCCGGGTGCGCGCTCATCTGCACCACGGGTTTGAGCTTGCCATCTGTACCCACCGCCAACACCGCGAGGGTGCCGCCCGGATCTTCCATCACCGAATAGTTGCTGACGAACAGATGGCTGGCGTCACCGCTCAGGCTTGAATGAGTCGGTTCGTTGCCCAGGCTCTGCACCTGATTGATCAAGCTCAGGCTTTGGGTTTTCGGATCGATCGCATAGCTACTGACGCGGCCGACTGGATCGGTCTGGCCCGGACCGTTTTCGTTGACCACGAACAGACGTTTTTGATCTTTGGACAGGGTCAGCCACGACGGGTTTTCGCTTTTGACCACTTGCAGTGGTTTGGCGTCAATCTGGCCGGTGGCGCTATCGAAACTCATCCGATAGATGCCCTGGCTGGTGCCGGCGGTGTAGGAGCCGACCAGCAACTGGAAGTTTTCGGCGGATGCGCTGGAAAGGCCCATCGCACCGACGCTGCCGGCCATCAGCAGCGGCCAGAATTTACGCATTGTCATCAACTTCATCCTCGTCGTCGCTGCTGCTGACTACGTCGCCGTGGCAGACCAGGCGGTGTTCGCCGACAGCCTTGGTTTCATTGAAATAACCAACGATCAACCAGCTCTGCAGAGAATCATCGAAGGTGGCTGCAGCGACCTGCGCCGGCGTGAACTCCCAATGCTTGGCCGCTCGGCCATCGATGCATTCGATGTGCAGATTGTCGTCTTCATCGAGGGCGAATTCGAAGGCGTGCAGGCCGTCGATTTCGACCATACCGCAGTGTTCGAGGGCGTTGAGAAGGGTTTGGGCAGTCATGGTGAACAGTCTTTGTAGGGGGGAAAGAGCGAATGATAGCTTATTGTTGATGCTGAACCCTGTGGGAGCTGGCTTGCCAGCGATAGCAATCTTTCAGTCACATCAATGCTGGATGTGACGCCGCCATCGCTGGCAAGCCAGCTCCCACAGGTAATGCGTTGTTGCCTTACAATGCTTCGCGCGATGGCTTGCCGTCCACCAGGCGCTGGATGCGCAACGGGTTGGCGTTTTTCAGCGGTTCCGGCAGCAAGTTGTCCGGGTAGTTCTGGAAGCACACCGGACGCAGGAAACGGTCGATGGCCAGCGTGCCGACCGAAGTGCCACGGGCATCGGACGTCGCCGGATACGGCCCGCCATGGACCATCGAATCACACACCTCAACACCGGTCGGATAACCGTTGAGCAGGATCCGCCCGACCTTCTGTTCCAGCAGTGGCGTGAGTTCCGCGAACTGATTGAAGTCCGCCGGCTCACCGATGATCGTCGCGGTGAGCTGCCCGTGCAGGCCATTCAACGCGGCGCTGAGTTGCGCCTGATCAGCCACTTCGACGATCACCGTGGTCGGGCCGAACACCTCTTCCTGCAGCACTTCATCGCCGTTGATCAACAGACTGACATCAGCCTTGAACAACTGCGGCTGCGCCTGATTGCCCTGCTGCGGGTTACCCGCCAGATGTTCGATGCCTTGGTGCGCGAGAAGCTTCTGCAAGCCGTTACCGTAACTGCCAAGGGTGCCGGCATTGAGCATGGTTTGCGCCGGTTGGTCGCCGATCAGCCCCGCGACCTGTTGCACGAATGCGCTGAACTGCGGCGAACGAATGCCGATGACCAAACCCGGATTGGTACAGAACTGACCGCAGCCCTGCACGACCGACGCGGTGAGGTCGCGAGCGACGCTTTCCGAGCGAGCGGCCAGCGCTTGCGGCAAGACGATTACCGGGTTGATGCTCGACATCTCGGCAAACACCGGGATCGGTTGCGGGCGTGCCGCAGCCATGTCGCACAACGCACGTCCGCCCTTGAGCGAACCGGTGAAACCCACAGCCTGAATCGCCGGATGCTTGACCAGCCACTCGCCGACGCCAGCGCCGTAAATCATGTTGAACACGCCAGCGGGCATGCTGGTTTTTTCCGCTGCACGAATCAGTGCATCAGCCACCAGCTCGGCCGTGGCCATGTGACCGCTGTGGGCCTTGAACACTACCGGGCAACCGGCAGCCAGCGCCGATGCGGTGTCGCCACCAGCAGTCGAAAATGCCAGTGGAAAGTTGCTCGCGCCGAACACGGCGACCGGGCCGAGGCCGATGCGGTACTGACGCAGATCCGGACGCGGCATTGGCTGGCGATCTGGCAACGGCAGATCGATCCGCGCCCCGTAAAAATCACCACGGCGCAGCACCTTGGCGAACAAACGCATCTGACCGCTGGTGCGACCGCGTTCGCCCTGAATGCGGCCGGCCGGCAACGCGGTTTCGCGGCAAACCACGGCGACGAAATCGTCACCGAGCGCATCCAGTTCATCGGCGATGGCATCGAGAAATTGCGCACGTCGCTCAGCGCTGAGGCTGCGATACGCTGGGTACGCGGCAGCGGCGGCTTTCGCGGCGGCGTCGACTTCTTCGGCCGTAGCCTGGATGAAATCGTGCGGCAGTTGCTCGCCCGTCGTTGCGTCGACGCTTTGCAGTTTGACGTTGCCGGCAGCGCTGCGCTGACCGCCGATGTAGTTGTGACCGAGAATCTGAGTCATGGGATCTCCTTAAAGGGTGCCGATGCTGTCCGGTTCGAAAACCGCTTGAACCGGGGCGATGCCATTGATCAGCGGTGCGCCGAATTCGGCCTGGCTGATTTCGAAGACGTCACCCGGTTGGGTGCGAATGCCATCGGCGAACGACAGGGTCGCGGTGCCGAAAAAGTGAATGTGGACGTCGCCCGGTCGCAGGAACTGGCTGTACTTGAAGTGGTGGTATTCAAGGTTCGCCAGGCTGTGGCACATGTTGGCCTCGCCACTGAGGAACTCGTTCTGCCACAGCACTTCGCCGTCACGCAGGATGCGGCTGGTGCCTGCAAGGTGTTGGGGTAGTTCACCGACGCGAAGTTCCGGGCCATAACTGCAACTGCGCAATTTAGAGTGGGCCAGGTACAGGTAATTCTTGCGCTCCATGACGTGGTCGGAGAACTCGTTGCCGACCGCGAACCCCAGGCGATACGGTTTGCCGTCGTGGCCGATGATGTAGAGGCCGGCCATCTCTGGCTCTTCACCGGCGTCTTCGGCAAACGGTGGCAACGGGAACGCTTCGCCCGGACGCACGACGATGCTGCCGTCGCCCTTGTAGAACCATTCCGGCTGAACACCGGCCTGCCCCGCCGCCGGTTTGCCACCCTCGACGCCCCATTTGAAGATTTTCATGGTGTCGGTCATCGTCGTTTCGTCACCGGCCTGCTGGTGCATCTTGTCGCGGGCCGAGGCGCTGCCCAGATGCGTCAGACCGGTGCCGCTGACCAGCATGTGCGCCGGGTCCGGGTGATCGAGCGGCGGCAGGATGCGCAGCTCTTTGAGCAACTGCGCATAGTCGTGACTGGTACCCAGGCCGAGGGTTTTTACTTGCTGCTCCAGAGTGCCGCCGGCTTCGATAGCGGCCAGGGCCAGGTCGCGCACGCTGCGGGCGTCCTGGACTTCGCGCACCAGACCGCTTTCGACCACGCCGACGCGGCGTTCGCCGTTAGTTAATTCGAATTGAACCAGATGCATGTTTTTCTCCTATTCCTTCAAAAACACCGCGAATCCCTGTGGGAGCGAGCTTGCTCGCGAAGACGGTGTGTCAGTCACCAGTAATTTTCAATGTGCCGGCCTCTTCGCGAGCAAGCTCGCTCCCACAAGGGCCAGCGCCAGACTTTAGGTTCTGGTCGCACCGCGTGCACTCGCTGCAAATTGATCAGCCGGCAGCACGTGCTTACGCTCCAGCACGCGGTAGACGACCCCGGTCAGAATCAAGCCAAACACCATCACCCCCGACAGGAAGTACAACCCCGAAGCCAGACTGCCGGTGTGCTCTTTCAGCGCCCCAATCACGAACGGCCCGATGTAACCGCCGAGGTTGCCCACCGAGTTGATCAACGCGATCCCCGCCGCCGCACTCGCGCCAGCAAAGAAGCGCCCCGGCAACGTCCAGAACACCGCCGTGCAGGAAAACAGCGCAAACGCCACCAGACACAGCGCTGCCAGTTGCGCCACCGGCAACGTCAGCCAGGCACTGAGGAACAAACCAATCGCGCCCAGCACATATAGCACCGCCAAATGCCCGTAGCGGTCATTCATACGGTCGGAACTGCGCGGGATGATCAGCAGGCCGATGATGCCGAAGATGTACGGCACCGACGACACGAAACCGGTCGTCAGATCGCTGCCGCCGAACTGTTTGATCAACGTCGGCAGCCACAAACCGAGGCCGTAGATGCTCAGGGTCACCGGCAGATAGAACAGCGCCAGCAGCAACACACGTTTGTCTTTCAGCGCATGCAATGGATTGCCGTGACGGGTTTGGCCGTAAGCCTGCAAATCCTTTTTCAGCTCGCCGGTCAGCCAGTCTTTCTCGGCCTGATCCATCCATTTCACCTGTTGCGGGCCGTCAGGCAACCAGCGCAGCACCGGCCAGGTCAGCAGAATCGCCGGGGTGCCGATGACGATGAACAGCCACTGCCAGCCGTGCAGACCGAGAATGCCGTCCATGCCCAGCAAACCGCCGGACACGGGGCCGGTGATCATCATGGCGATGGGTTGCGAAAGGATGAACAGCCCGAGGATCTTGCCGCGATGGCGCACCGGGAACCATTGGGTGATGTAGTAGAGAACGCCGGGAAAGAACCCCGCCTCTGCCGCACCGAGCAAAAAGCGCATCACATAGAAGCTGTGCGGCCCTTGGACGAAGGCCATGCCGATGGTGATCGCGCCCCAAGTGATCATGATTCGCGCGAACCAACGCCGTGCGCCGAAGCGTTCGAGCATCAGGTTGCTGGGGATTTCGAAAAGGAAATAACCGATGAAGAACAGCCCGGCGCCCAGACCATAGGCCGCATCGCCGATGCCGATGTCGGCGCCCATGTGCAGCTTGGCAAAGCCGACGGCGGAGCGATCCACATAGGCGATCAGGTACAGCAGGATCAGGAAGGGAATCAGTTTCAGCGTAATGCGCCGTATCAGCCGCAGTTCCTGGCTCATGAGATCGGTCTCCGATTGTTGTTTTTATAGAACCTCGGGGGACGCCTCTCGCGGGAAACCGCCAAGACCATCCCTCCGTCGAAAACGACTATATAGTAATACTAATTACCCAACAACACTTCCAAACCACCAGATTTGCGCTTATGTTAGGCCATCGCCGGAACACTATAGTCATACAATAAGAGAATCGATCATGTCTGAGAAGAAACCCACCCTGCGCTCCGCCCAATGGTTTGGCACGGCCGACAAGAACGGCTTCATGTACCGCAGCTGGATGAAGAATCAGGGCATCGCCGACCACCAGTTTCATGGCAAGCCGATCATCGGCATCTGCAACACCTGGTCGGAACTGACCCCATGCAACGCGCACTTCCGCCAGATCGCGGAGCACGTCAAACGCGGGGTGATCGAGGCCGGTGGCTTCCCGGTGGAGTTCCCGGTGTTCTCCAACGGTGAATCCAACCTGCGCCCGACCGCCATGCTCACCCGCAACCTGGCGAGCATGGACGTTGAAGAAGCGATTCGCGGCAACCCGATCGACGGCGTGGTGCTGCTGACTGGTTGCGACAAAACCACTCCGGCGCTGTTGATGGGTGCGGCCAGTTGTGACGTGCCGGCCATCGTCGTCACCGGCGGGCCGATGCTCAACGGCAAGCACAAGGGCAAGGACATCGGTTCCGGCACCGTGGTCTGGCAGCTCAGCGAACAGGTCAAGGCTGGCACCATCACCATTGATGATTTCCTCGCGGCCGAGGGCGGCATGTCGCGTTCGGCGGGCACCTGCAACACCATGGGCACCGCGTCGACCATGGCGTGCATGGCCGAAGCACTGGGCACTTCCCTACCGCACAACGCGGCGATTCCAGCGGTCGATGCGCGGCGTTATGTGTTGGCGCACATGTCCGGCATGCGTGCGGTGGAGATGGTTCGTGAGGACCTGAAACTGTCGAAAATCCTGACCAAGGAAGCCTTCGAAAACGCCATTCGTGTCAACGCCGCCATCGGTGGCTCGACCAACGCTGTGATTCACTTGAAAGCCATCGCCGGGCGCATTGGCGTCGAGCTGGATCTGGACGACTGGACGCGCATCGGTCGCGGCATGCCGACCATCGTCGATCTGCAACCGTCCGGGCGTTTCCTGATGGAAGAGTTCTACTACGCCGGCGGCCTGCCAGCGGTGCTGCGTCGTCTCGGTGAAGCCAATCTGATTCCGCATCCGAATGCCCTGACCGTCAACGGCAAGTCCATCGGCGAGAACACCAAAGACGCGCCTATTTATGGCGAAGACGAAGTGATCCGCACGCTCGACAATCCGATCCGTGCTGACGGCGGCATTTGTGTGCTGCGCGGTAATCTGGCGCCGCTGGGTGCGGTGCTCAAGCCTTCTGCCGCCACGGCGGAACTGATGCAACATCGTGGCCGTGCGGTGGTGTTCGAGAACTTCGACATGTACAAGGCGCGGATCAACGACCCGGAGCTGGATGTGGATGCCAACTCGATTCTGGTGATGAAGAACTGCGGGCCGAAGGGTTATCCGGGCATGGCTGAAGTCGGCAACATGGGCCTGCCGGCCAAGCTGTTGGCGCAAGGCGTGACCGACATGGTGCGCATTTCCGATGCGCGGATGAGCGGCACGGCTTACGGCACTGTGGTTTTGCACGTGGCCCCGGAGGCGGCAGCCGGTGGGCCGTTGGCCACGGTAAAGGAAGGCGACTGGATTGAGCTGGATTGCGCCACTGGCCGTTTGCATCTGGACATTCCAGATGCCGAACTGGCGGCGCGCATGGCCGATCTGCAACCACCGCAGCAATTGCTGGTGGGCGGTTATCGTCAGCTCTACATCGAGCATGTGTTGCAGGCAGATCAGGGCTGCGACTTTGACTTCCTGGTGGGTTGCCGTGGGGCTGAAGTGCCGCGTCATTCCCATTAAGCACGCCGCCCCTCCCTGTGGGAGCGAGCTTGCTCGCGAAAGCGGTGGGTCAGTCAAGCATATGGCGACTGACACGCCCTCTTCGCGAGCAAGCTCGCTCCCACAGTTGTCTTTACCCACCTCAAGAATGTGCCGTGCCTGCTATGATGCGCGGCATCTCCATCGCTCAGGATCGCGCCGTTCCCCATGGATTACCGTAAACCTTCCGACCGCAAAAGCATGCACTCGCGCATCGTCCAGGAACTGGGCATGCAGATCGTCTCCGGACGCTTTTTGCCCGATGACAAACTGCCCGCCGAAGCGTTGTTGTGCGAGGAGTACGCGGTAAGCCGGCCGGTATTGCGCGAAGCCACGCGGGTGTTGGTGGCCAAGGGTCTGGTGTATTCGAAACCGCGGGTCGGCACGGTGGTCAAGGCGCGCCGCGAATGGCACATGCTCGACCCGGATGTGCTGCACTGGCTGATGCAAAGCAGCCCGCAGAACGAATTTTTCAACGTGCTGACCAGCGTGCGCAGCATCATCGAACCCGCCGCTGCCGCCCTCGCCGCCCAACACGCGACCGCTGCCGACATTGCCGCCATCGGCGAGGCTTATCAACGCATGGAAGCGGCGCCGACACCGGAAGCACTGCTGCAACCGGACCTGGACTTTCACAGCCGGATTGCCGATGCGACGCACAATGATTTGTTGGCGAACCTGTGCAATATGCTGTCGGTGGCGATTGCCGAGGCGCTGAAGCATTCGAATCAGCGGCCGAATCTGCATGAGCTGGCGTTGCCGAGGCATAAGGCGATTTTGACGGCTATTGAAAATCGGGACGCGTTGGGTGCACGGCATGCGACGTTGGTGCAGCTGGATGATGCGCGCAGTGCGTTGAGTGTTGTGTTGGGTGCTGAGCTTTCTTAAGGCTTGAGATCGCTTGCCCTCACCCTAGCCCTCTCCCAGAGGTAGAGGGGACTGATTGGGGGATATTTGAGATCTACACCGACTTGAACGATTTGCTGTGAATCCATAATCGACTGGACACCTCAAGTCGAACGATTTGCTGTGAATCCATAATCGACTGGACACCTCAGGTCGAACGATTTGCTGTGAATCCATAATCGACTGGGCATCTCAGGTCGAACGATTTGTTTTGAATCCATAATTGACTGGGCATCTCAAGTCGAACGATTTGCTGTGAATCCATAATCGACTGGGCATCTCAAGTCGAACGATTTGCTGTGAATCCATAATCGACTGGGCATCTCAGGTCGAACGATTTGCTGTGAATCCATAATCGACTGGGCATCTCAGGTCGAACGATTTGTTTTGAATCCATAATCGACTCGGTATTTCAGGTCGATGTCTCTAGCCGCACAACTCGGTCAGTCCCCTCTCCCCCCGGGAGAGGGCTAGGGTGAGGGGCTCTTGATCCTGCCCCACAAAAAAAGCCGCAACCCTAAGGTTGCGGCTTTGTCGTTTCAGCCCTTCAGATCAATGCGCAAACAGCGAATTGCCCTTCTGCCCCGCCAGCTTCTCTGGCTTGATCAGGAACTTCGCCAGTGCTGGCAGCAGCCACAGCGCACCGAACATGTTCCACAGCAGCATGAAGGTCAGCATCAGGCCCATGTCTGCCTGGAACTTGATCGCCGAGAAGATCCAGGTGCACACGCCGATGGCCAGGCACAGACCGGTGAACAGCACCGCTTTACCGGTGGATTTCAGGGTCTGGTAGTAGGCTTCCTGCAACGGCAGACCAGCACGCAAGAAACTTTCCAGACGGCTGTAGATGTAGATCCCGTAATCGACGCCGATACCCACGCCCAGCGCCACCACCGGCAGCGTCGCCACTTTCACACCGATGCCCATGAACGCCATCAGCGCGTTGCCGAGTACCGAAGTCAGCACCAGCGGCAGCACGATGCACAAGGTCGCCGCCCACGAGCGGAAGGTGATCATGCACATCACCGCCACGCAGATGTACACGAGGATCAGGATGGTCAGCTCAGCCTGTTTGATGACTTCGTTGGTGGCCGCCTCAATGCCGGCGTTACCCGCTGCGAGGATGAATTCCAGACCGTCCTTGTTGTTCTCCTTGGCGAACTCCTGCACCGCAAGCACCGCACGATCAAGGGTTTCCGCCTTGTGATCGTTGAGGAACACCAGCACTGGCGCCAGTGAGCAACTGTTGTTGTACAAGCCATCAGCGCGGGCAATCGAGTTGTTCAGCACGTCCGGGTTGCGCGACAGGGTTTCCCATTTCAGGTTGCCCTCGTTCATGCCCTTGATCATCTGCTTGGATACCGTCACCAGCGAGATCGCCGACTGCACGCCCTCGGTGTTCTGCATCTTCCACATCAGTTCATCGATCGGCGCCATGGCTTCAATGCGTGAGCAGCCTTCAGCTTTGGTCTTGACCATCACCACCAGTACGTCGGAACTGGTCGAGTAGTTGCTGATGATGAAGTTGTTGTCCTTGTTGTAGCGCGAATCAGGACGCAACTCCGGCGCGCCCTGGTCGAGGTCACCGATTTTCAGGTTCTGGCTGTACCAGAGGCCGCCGCCGAAGGCGACCAGCGCCAGAGCTACGGAGATCGGTGCAACTTTCGGGCTGGCGAAGTTCGACAGCAGGCGCCAGAACGGATGTTCGCGGTTAGCATCCTTCTTGCTCTTGTCGATAGCACGCTTGCTGATGCCGACATACGAAATGGCGACCGGCAACAGGATGAGGTTAGTGAACACAATCACCGCCACGCCGATGGACGCGCCGATGGCCAGTTCACGGATCACGCCGATGTCGATGATCAGCAGCGTGATGAAACCCACCGCATCCGCGAGAATCGCGATCATCCCCGGCAGGAACAGCTGCCGGAACGTGCGTCGCGCAGCGGTCAGCGCGTTGTCCGCCTCACTGGATTGCAGAGCAATACCGTTGATCTTCTGTACGCCATGCGAGATGCCGATGGCGAAAATCAGGAACGGCACCAGCATCGAATACGGATCGAGCCCGAAGCCGAAGAAGTGCATCAAACCGAGTTGCCAGACCACCGCCACCAGCGTCGTGCTCAACACCGCGATGGTGCTGCGCACGCAGTTGGTGAACCACAACAGCAGGATCAGGGTAATGACGAAGGCGATGCCAAAGAACAGCACCACCATCACCAGACCGTCGATCAGGTCGCCGACCTTCTTGGCGAAACCGACGATGTGGATCTTGATGTTCGGGTTCTGCGCTTCGAACTTGTTGCGGATCTTGTCTTCGAGCTCATGGGAGAACTTGCGGTAATCCAGCGCCAGCAACTTGCCCTGATCCTGCGGGTCCGGATAGGACTCCAGCAACGGAATGTCGACGATGCTCGACTTGAAGTCGTTGGCCACCAGACGGCCGACCTGACCGGACTTGAGCACGTTGTTGCGCAGCAGATCGAGGCTGTCCTGCGAGCCGTTGTAGCTCTGCGGAATCACTTCACCGCCGGCGAAACCCTCTTCGGTCACTTCGGTCCAGCGTACGCTCGGGCTCCACAGCGACTTCAGGCCGGAGCGGTCAACGCCGGAGATGTAGAACACCTCGTCGTTGATCTGGCGCAGCGTCTCCATGTACTCCTTGGAGAAGATGTCGCCATCGGTAGCTTCCACCGAAATCCGCACGGTGTTGCCCAGGTTCGCCAGATCGTTGCGGTGTTCCATCATCTTCTCGATGAACGGATGCTGCAGCGGGATCATTTTTTCGAAACTGGTGGAAGGCCGGATCAACGTGGCCTGCCAGAACAGGAAAATGCTCACCACCAGGCAGATCAGGATCACTGCCGGGCGGTTGTTGAAAATCAGGCGTTCGAGGAACGTCGCCTTGTCCTGGTTATGAGTGTTCAAGGAAGTCATAGCCCCGCCTTCTTATTATTGATCTCGGCGCCGTTCGGCAGCGTGATGTGGACGCCGCCCTGCCCGCTCAGAATCAGGTTGCCGTTGCCAGCGGCAGTGACCGACGACAGGGAAATGCGGTCCGCGCGGTTGAACACACTGAACGTTTCGCCGTTGTCGCTGCTGCTGATCACCGAACCGCCGTTGCCGACGATGACGATGGAGCCGTCGTCGAGCAAGGTCGCGCCGGACAGACCGAATTCCAGCGAACCACGCGCGGCCTTCAATTCGACCTGCTCCCAGGTGCTGCCGAAATCGCTGGAGCGGTAGAGGTTGCCACGCAAGCCGTAAGCCAGCAGCGTCTGCGCCTGCGCCGTGCCGATCACGCCGAACAACGAGCCTTCGTACGGGCCTTCGAGTTTTTCCCAGGTCAGGCCCCAGTCGGCGGAGCGGAACATGCTGCCCGACTCACCGACAATAAACAGCCCGGCGTCCTTCACTGCGGCCACGGCGTTGAGGTGGAACTGGTCTTCGTTGTCGAGGCGATCGCTGACGTCTTCCCAGTTCTTGCCGCCATCGGTGGTTTCCAGCAGCGCGCCATAAGCGCCCACGGCGAAGCCGCTGTTGGCGTCCTTGAACCAGACGTCGAGCAGCGGCGATTCACGTTTGAGGTCTTCGAATTGTTTGGTCCAGGTCAGACCGCCGTCCTCGCTGGCAAGGATCTGCGCGTCGTGTCCGACCGCCCAGCCGTGCTTGTCGTCGACGAAGTACACGGCGGTCAGCAATTGACGACTCGGCACCTTGGCCTGAGTCCAGGTCTTGCCTTGGTCATCGGAATAGAGAATGTGCCCGCGATCCCCGACCGCCACCAACCGGGCTCCGGCGTGGACGACGTCAAGAATGAGGCTTTTTGTAGCCTTGGCGGATGCGGTGGCATAGACCACATCGGCTGGGGCCTGGGCGGCAGTCACAGGTGCCGACAACATGGCAAAGCCCAGCAGAGAGAGTGCTGTGGCCAGCAACGCGGTGTTGCGTAACGCCGGCGGGCGGCAACGACTCATAGACTTTCCCCTATTTATTATTGTTAGGCCATTTGGCCTTCAAGGGCGCCGCAAGGGTGTTCGAGCGATCGCTGGTCAGAAGCATAGTCCTGAAACCCGCAATCCAGAGCCCCTTCGGAAGCTGGCTCATCCTATCGGGCTTTGGAAACGTCTGACAATCGGCGCCACGTTATCTTTTGTTAACCGCTGGGGAACCCGTACTGCATGTAAATTCCATTGTGGGAGCGAGCTTGCTCGCGAAGGCGCCGGATCAGCCACCTTCTTTATTGGCTGAACCGCCGCTTTCGCGAGCAAGCTCGCTCCCACAGGGGTCGGTGGCGTAATGGGGATTTGCCGCAGTGGCTGAATGCACGGCCATTCGCCGGATGGATGATTCAAAACTCGTGTGGGGGACTTGCACGACAGGTATTATGGTATACCATCAGACGCACAGACACTCTCAATCCCTCAACGGAGCAGCCCATGAGTTTCGAAATTCGCAAGATCGTCAGCTATGTCGAAGAAACCTTCATCGAAGGCGGCAAAGCCACCGACAAACCAGTGACCATGGTCGGCCTCGCCGTGGTGATGAAAAACCCTTGGGTGGGCAACGGCTTTGTTGAAGACCTCAAGCCGCAGATCCGCGCCAACTGCTCCGACCTCGGCGCGCTGATGGTTGAGCGTCTGGTCGGCATCATTGGCGGCGCTGACAAAATCGAGGCTTACGGTAAAGCGGCAGTGGTCGGCGCTGATGGCGAGATCGAACACGCCTCCGCCGTGATCCACACCCTGCGCTTCGGCAACCACTACCGCGAAGCGGTCCAGGCCAAGAGCTACCTGAGCTTCACCAACAAGCGCGGCGGCCCGGGCACCTCGATTCAGATCCCGATGATGCACAAGGACGACGAAGGCCAGCGTTCGCACTACATCACCCTGGAAATGCAGATCGAAGACGCGCCGCGTGCCGACGAAATCGTCGTCGTGCTGGGTTGTGCGGACGGTGGCCGCCTGCACCCGCGCATCGGCAACCGCTACATCGATCTGGAAGAACTGGCCGCCGAAAAAGCCCAGTCATCACAATAAAAAGGTATTGCAGGAGCGCTCCATGATTCGGCTCATCGCTGAACTCACCCCTGCTGGCACCAGTTACCTGGCGACCGGCCAAGGCCAGCCCGTGGTTTTGATCCACGGCGTGGGCCTGAACAAAGAAATGTGGGGCGGCCAGATTGTCGGCCTCGCCAGCCAATATCAGGTGATCGCCTACGACATGCTCGGCCACGGCGCCAGTCCGCGACCGGCCAGTGGCACCAACCTGCTCGGTTACGCCGACCAGTTGCTGGAGCTGCTCGATCACCTGAACTTGCCTCAGGCAGCGGTGATCGGTTTCTCCATGGGTGGTCTGGTGGCGCGGGCGTTTGCCCTGCATTACCCGCAGCGCCTGCAAAGCCTGGTGGTGCTCAACAGTGTGTTCAACCGCAGCGAAGAACAGCGTGCCGGCGTCATCGCGCGCACTGCGCAAGCCGCCGAACACGGCCCGGATGCCAATGCCGAAGCAGCCCTGTCGCGCTGGTTCAGCCGTGAATATCAAGCGGCCAACCCGGCGCAGATCGCCGCGTTGCGTCAAACCTTGGCGAACAACGATCCGCAGGGTTACCTGACCACTTACGAGCTGTTCGCCACACAAGACATGTATCGCGCCGAAGACCTGGGCAGCATTCAGGCACCGACGCTGATCGCCACCGGTGAACTCGACCCGGGTTCGACCCCGGAAATGGCCGAGCAACTGGCCCGGCACATTCCCGGGGCGAAGGTTGCCGTGCTGCCTGAGCAACGGCATATGATGCCGGTAGAGTCGCCGCGTCTGGTTAACCAGACACTGCTGGAATTTCTCGAATTCGCACACTCCCGACAAAATCAAATAAAGGGGATCGTTGCATGACGCTCGCACGCTTCCAGATGTGCATCGCCGGAGAATGGGTCGACGCCCTCTCCGGCAAGACTTTCGAAAGCCTCAACCCGGCCACCGCACAAGCCTGGGCCGAACTGCCCGACGCCGATGAAGCGGATGTCGAGCGCGCCGTGCAATCCGCGCAAAGCGCTTTCGACAGCCCAGCGTGGCGTGGACTGACCGCCACCGCGCGCGGCAAATTGCTGCGTCGCCTCGGTGACTTGATTGCCGAAAACAAGGAACACCTGGCGCAACTGGAAAGCCGCGACAACGGCAAACTGATCCGCGAAACCCGTGGTCAGGTCAGTTATCTGCCAGAGTTTTTCCACTACACCGCAGGCCTGGCCGACAAGCTCGAAGGCGGCACCCTGCCGCTGGATAAGCCAGACCTGTTTGCCTACACGGTGCACGAAGCGATGGGTGTGGTCGCCGCGATCATTCCTTGGAACAGCCCGCTGTACCTGACCGCAATCAAACTGGCCCCGGCCCTCGCCGCCGGCAACACCATTGTGATCAAGCCGTCCGAACACGCGTCGGCGACCATTCTAGAGTTGGCGCGTCTGGCCCTCGAAGCCGGGATCCCGCCGGGCGTGGTCAACGTCGTCACCGGTTACGGTCCGAGCACCGGCGCCGCCCTCACCCGTCACCCGCTGATCCGCAAGATCGCCTTCACCGGCGGCGCGGCCACGGCGCGGCATGTGGTGCGCAGCAGCGCCGAGAACTTTGCCAAGCTGTCACTGGAACTGGGCGGCAAGTCGCCGAACATCATCTTCGCCGACGCCGATCTGGACAGCGCGATCAACGGCGCGATTGCCGGGATCTACGCGGCGTCCGGTCAGAGTTGTGTGTCCGGTTCGCGACTGTTGGTGCAGGACGAAATCTACGATGAATTCGTCAACAGACTGGTCGAGCGCGCCCAACGCATCCGCATCGGCAACCCACAGGAAGACAGCAGCGAAATGGGCCCGATGGCCACCGCGCAGCAGCTCGCAGTGGTTGAAGGTCTGGTCGCTGATGCCATCGCCGAAGGTGCGATTTTGCGTACTGGTGGCAAGCGCCCTACGGGTCTCGGTGACGGCTGGTTCTACGAACCGACGCTGTTCGAGTGCGACAGCAATTCAATGAAGATCATGCAGGAAGAAGTCTTCGGCCCTGTGGCGTCGGTCATTCGCTTCAAAGATGAAGCGCAAGCGCTAGCGATTGCCAACGACTCACAGTTCGGCCTCGCCGCCGGCATCTGGACTCGCGACTTGGGCCGCGCCCATCGGCTGGCCCGGGACGTGCGCTCGGGGATCATCTGGGTCAACACCTACCGCGCGGTATCGGCAATGGCACCGATCGGCGGCTTCAAGAACAGTGGCTATGGACGCGAAAGCGGCATCGATTCGGTGCTGGCCTACACCGAACTGAAAACGGTGTGGATCAATCTCTCTCAGGCGCCAATGCCTGATCCGTTTGTGATGCGCTAGGAGTCCTGCGACATGATCGAACCCGGCATTTATAAAGACGTGATGAGCTCGTTCCCGTCCGGCGTCACGGTGGTCACCACCGTCGACCCGGACGGCGGCATCGTCGGCATCACCGCCAGCGCTTTCAGTGCGCTGTCGATTGACCCGGCGCTGGTGCTGTTCTGCCCCAACTACGCCTCCGACACCTACCCGATTTTGCGCGACAGCAAGCGCTTCGCCATTCATCTGCTCTCCGCCGAGCAGACCGCCGAGGCCTACGCTTTTGCCGGAAAAGGCAAGGACAAGGCCAAAGGCATCGAGTGGCATTTAAGCGAACTGGGCAACCCGATTTTGGCCAAGGCTACGGCGATCATCGAGTGTGAGTTGTGGCGTGAATACGATGGTGGCGATCACGCGATCATCGTTGGCGCGGTGAAGAATCTGATCCTGCCGGCGCAACCGGTGACGCCGATGATCTATCACAAGGGCAAGTTGGGCGCCCTGCCTACCCTGACCTGAACTACAAAATTCACACAAATCCCAATGTTTGACTGATTCCTTGTGGTGAGGGGATTTATCCCCGACCGGCTGCGCAGCAGTCGTAAAACCATTGCACGCGGTATGTCTGGCAAATCGCGGTTGCTGGTTATGGGGGTGCTTCGCACCCCGTCGGGGATAAATCCCCTCACCACAGAGCCCATTCCAACAGGGGCGACTGTGGTGTGAGGAGGAATGATGAGTAATGAGAAATACGAAAAAGGCTTGAAGATCCGCACTCAGGTATTGGGCGAAGCCTACGTCCAGCGGTCCATCGACAACGCCGACGACTTCACCCGCCCCTTGCAGGAAATGGTCACCGAATACTGCTGGGGCCATGTCTGGGGTCGCGAGGGCTTATCGCTCAAGGAACGCAGCATGATCAACCTGGCGATGATCTCGGCGCTCAACCGCCCGCACGAACTCAAGCTGCATGTGCGTGGCGCCTTGCGTAACGGCCTGAGTCGTGAGCAAATACGCGAAATTCTGCTTCAAGTCGGCATTTATTGCGGCGTCCCGGCGGCCGTGGACAGTTTCCGGCTGGCCCGTGAAGCCTTCGCCGAAGCCGACGCCGAGGCCTCAAGTTAACCCCTCGGTTGTTTTGATGCCCGTCTGGCATGGACAGCCAACATAAAGAGCGGACCCCATGAAACGCCTGCCACTCGACGACAGCTTCAAGGTCAATCGCAACCCCATCACCCTGCGCGAAATCGTGCTGGATAAACTGCGAAGCGCCATCATGAACTTCCAGCTTCTGCCGGGAGACCGTCTGGTCGAACGCGATCTGTGCGATCGCCTGGGCGTCAGCCGCACGTCGGTGCGCGAAGCCTTGCGTCACCTCGAATCCGAAGGCCTGGTGGAATTCGCCGATGCCAAAGGCCCGCGCGTCGCCATCATCACCCTCGCCGATGCCGTCGATATCTACGAACTGCGTTGCGTGCTTGAAGGCTTGATCGTGCAGCTGTTCACCCTGCGCGCCAAAGCCAAGGACATCAAAGCCCTGGAAAAAGCCCTCGATGAGAACCGCAAGGCGCTCAAGGACGGCGAACTGCAACAAGTGATCGACTCGGTGCAGGGTTTCTACGACGTGCTGCTAGAAGGCTCGGGCAACCATGTCGCGGCCACGCAATTGCGTCAGTTGCAGGCACGCATCAGCTACCTGCGCGCGACGTCGGTATCTCAGGAAAACCGTCGCGGCGCGAGCAATCAGGAAATGGAAAAAATGGTCGAAGCAATCAAGAGCGGCGATCCGCTGCTGGCGCATCAGGCTTGCGTCGATCACGTTCGCGCTGCCGCTGCCGTTGCTCTGGACTACCTCAAGCGCAAGCAGGAAGAAACCGGTGTCGCCGTCAAAGGCACGCCACCGATCACCCTGCCCATCCCGCTTAAAGAACCACGCATAGGTCACTGACATGTTCAGCCCGAGCTTTTGCCCAAAGTGCGGTGGCCCTGACCTCGGTCAGCAGGTACCGCCGGGCGATACGCACGAGCGCCTGATGTGCCGCGGTTGCGGCTTCATCCACTACGTCAATCCGAAGATCATTGCCGGCTGCATCATTGAGCAGGACGGCAAATACCTCTTGTGCCAACGGGCGATTCCCCCGCGCCCGGGCACCTGGACGCTGCCCGCCGGTTTCATGGAAAGCGGAGAGACCACCGAGCAAGCCGCGTTGCGTGAAGTCTGGGAAGAAAGCGGCGTGCGCGCGGAAATCCTCTCGCCCTACTCGATTTTCAGCGTGCCGAAGATCAGCGAGGTGTACATCATCTTCCGCGCCATTGCGCTGGAGATCACCGGCCAGTTCGGCCCGGAAACCCTCGACTATAAATTCTTCGCTCCGGAAGATATTCCGTGGGAGCAGATCTATTACCCGGCGATCCGGCAGATCCTCGAACGCTATATCGAGGAACGCCAGGCCGGGGTTTATGGCATCTACGTAGGTAATGACGACAGCGGTAAGATCCACTTTATCCGTTAAAAAATGCCTATCCCCCGTGGGAGCGAGCTTGCTCGCAAATGCGGTGGGACATTCAACATGTGTATCAACTGACACGACGCCTTCGCGAGCAAGCTCGCTCCCACAGGGGTTTAGTGGTGTTGCTTAAATTGGGGCCACGCCCTCGACGATGATGATTTCCGCCTTCGCCCATTCCTCGCGGTAACTTTTCGCCTCTTGATACTCCGCCGATCGGTAGCACGCCAACGCTTGTTCGTAGCTCTCAAACTCGATCACTACGCTGCGCTGCGGCGCCTTGCGTCCTTCCATCGCCTCGCTACGCCCGCCTCGAGCCAGAAACCTTCCGCCAAAATCCGCGAATGCCTTCGGGGCGCGCTGGGTGTATTGGCTGTAGTGGTCGGGATCGGCAATGTCTACGTGAGCAATCCAGTACGCCTTCATAGTGACCTCTTTGCTTATTATGTATTATGGTATACCAATAATATTTCCAACAAACACTGAGAGTCCAGCATGGCCTTCAACAGCATCGAAGAAATCATCGCAGATTATCGCCTCGGCAAAATGGTCTTGCTGGTCGACGACGAAGACCGCGAAAACGAAGGCGACCTGTTGCTGGCCGCCGACTGTTGCACGCCCGAGGCGATCAGCTTCATGGCCCGTGAAGCACGCGGCCTGATCTGCCTGACGTTGACCGACGAACACTGCAAGCGACTAGGTCTGGAGCAGATGGTGCCGAGCAATGGCAGCGTGTTCAGCACCGCGTTTACCGTGTCGATTGAAGCGGCGGTTGGCGTGACCACCGGTATTTCTGCGGCGGATCGCGCCTGCACGGTTGCCGCTGCCGTGGCCAAACACGCCCGTGCCGAATACCTGGTGCAGCCCGGCCACATCTTCCCGCTGCGCGCCAAGGAAGGTGGCGTGCTGACCCGCGCTGGCCACACCGAGGCCGGTTGCGATCTGGCCAGACTGGCCGGTTTTACTCCTGCCTCGGTGATCGTCGAAGTGATGAACGACGACGGCACCATGGCCCGCCGCCCGGATCTGGAAGTGTTTGCACGCAAGCACGGGATCAAGATCGGCACCATCGCCGACCTGATCCACTACCGATTAAGCACCGAGCACACCATCGAACGCATTGGCGAACGCGAGCTGCCGACAGTGCATGGCACATTCCGCCTGATCACGTTTGAAGACCGTATCGAGGGCGGCGTGCACATGGCGATGGTCATGGGTGATTTGCGCCGCGAGCAACCGACGCTGGTGCGCGTGCATGTGATCGATCCGCTGCGTGATCTGGTCGGTGCCGATTACAGCGGGCCGAGCAACTGGACGCTGTGGGCGGCGCTGCAACGGGTGGCGGCTGAAGGACATGGGGTTGTCGTGGTGCTGGCCAATCATGAGTCGTCGCAGGCGTTGCTGGAGCGGGTGCCGCAACTGACGCAACCGCCACGGCAGTTCAGTCGGTCGCAATCGCGGATTTACTCGGAGGTCGGGACTGGCGCGCAGATTCTGCAGAATCTTGGGGTTGGCAAACTGCGGCATCTCGGCCCGCCACTGAAATATGCGGGGTTGACCGGGTATGACCTGGAGGTGGTGGAAAGCATCCCGTTCACTCAATAACCCACAGAAGTTGGTGATTCCCTCGCCACAATTTCATCCATGGCCATCCTGAGTGGAGGGCACGAAAAGCCAATCCAACAGATAACCGGTCAGGCAAAATGCTTGCACAAAGCTTGGAATACCATAATATGATATTCCATAGACCGGACACTCCCACGGACGTCCATCTACTGCTCCCGACAGGCGGGCAATAACGCAAGCCCGCTCAAAAACACAACAATGAGGGCGTGAAAATGGTGTTGAACAAAGCTGCAACCGCAATCTTCTTTGCGGGACTGCTCAGCGTCACCGGCCAGGCTGCAATGGCCGCCGAGAGCGTGAATTTTGTCAGTTGGGGCGGAAGCACCCAGGAGGCGCAAAAACAGGCCTGGGCGGATCCGTTCAGCAAGGCCAGCGGCATCACCGTTGTGCAGGATGGCCCGACCGACTACGGCAAACTCAAGGCCATGGTTGAAAGCGGCAACGTGCAATGGGACGTGGTCGATGTCGAAGCCGATTTTGCCCTGCGCGCTGCGGCCGAAGGCCTGCTCGAACCCCTCGATTTCAACGTCATCCAGCGCGACAAGATCGACCCACGTTTTGTCAGCGATCACGGCGTCGGCTCGTTCTTCTTCTCCTTCGTGCTCGGCTACAACGAGAGCAAACTCGGTGCCAACAAGCCGCAGGACTGGAGCGCCCTGTTCGACACCAAAACCTTCCCCGGCAAACGCGCCCTCTACAAATGGCCAAGCCCCGGAGTGCTCGAACTGGCCTTGCTCGCCGATGGCGTAGCCGCCGACAAGCTCTACCCGCTGGATCTGGATCGCGCCTTCAAGAAACTCGACACCATCAAGAAAAACATCGTCTGGTGGGGTGGCGGCGCGCAGTCGCAGCAACTGCTGGCGTCCGGTGAAGCGAGCATGGGCCAGTTCTGGAACGGCCGCATCCACGCCCTGCAAGAAGACGGCGCCCCGGTTGGCGTGAGCTGGAAACAGAACCTGGTCATGGCCGACATTCTGGTCATTCCCAAAGGCTCGAAAAATAAGGACGCGGCGATGAAGTTTTTGGCCGCCGCCAGCAGCGCCAAGGGCCAGGCCGACTTCTCCAACCTGACCGCCTACGCCCCGGTCAACCTCGACAGTGTGGAGCGTCTGGATTCGACGCTGGCTCCCAACCTGCCGACTGCCTACGCTAAGGATCAGATCACTCTTGATTTCGCGTACTGGGCCAAGAACGGTCCGGCCATCGCGACACGGTGGAACGAATGGCTGGTCAAATGAAAATGACGGCCACTGCGTCCCGTCCCTCCACTGCCACCGGGAGCGCTGCCGGCTCGGCCGAAGGAAAAAAGGCGATTGCGATGCCGCAAGTCGAGTCCCTCAAGCAACGCTGGCGCGGTGCCGGCAACCTCCTCCCGGCGCTGCTGTTCCTTGGCCTGTTCTTTCTCGCGCCGCTGATTGGTCTGTTGCTGCGCGGCGTGCTGGAACCTGTGCCTGGCCTTGGCAACTATGAACAGCTGTTCGCCAACTCGGCGTACGCCCGAGTGTTGCTCAACACCTTTTCGGTGGCCGGGCTGGTGACCGTGTTCAGTCTGCTGCTGGGCTTTCCGCTGGCCTGGGCGATCACCTTGGTGCCGCGCGGCTGGGGTCGCTGGATTCTCAATATCGTGCTGCTGTCGATGTGGACCAGCCTGCTCGCTCGCACCTATTCGTGGCTGGTTCTGCTGCAAGCTTCCGGGGTGATCAACAAGGCCTTGATGGCGATGGGCATCATCGATCAGCCGCTGGAAATGGTGCACAACCTGACCGGAGTGGTGATCGGCATGAGCTACATCATGATCCCGTTCATCGTGCTGCCGTTGCAGGCGACCATGCAGGCCATCGACCCGATGATCCTGCAGGCCGGCTCGATCTGCGGCGCCAGCCCATGGACCAACTTCTTTCGGGTGTTCCTGCCGCTGTGCCGGCCGGGTCTGGCCTCGGGTGGCTTGATGGTGTTCGTGATGTCGCTCGGTTACTACGTCACCCCGGCGCTGCTGGGTGGGGCACAGAACATGATGCTGCCGGAGTTCATCATTCAGCAGGTGCAATCGTTCCTCAATTGGGGCCTGGCCAGTGCCGGCGCCGCGTTGCTGATCGCGATCACGCTGGTGCTGTTCTACTTCTACCTGAAGCTTCAACCGGAATCCCCGGTTGGCGCCAGTAACGCGAGGTAAGCCGACATGCTCCTGACTCCCAATGCGATGAGCCGCCGCATGCGTTTCGGCCTCTACGCCACCACCGGGCTGATCGGCCTGTTCCTGCTGTTGCCGATCGTCTTCATCGTCCTGCTGTCGTTCGGTTCATCACAGTGGCTGGTGTTCCCGCCACCCGGCTGGACGCTGAAATGGTACGGCCAGTTCTTCTCCAACCCGGACTGGATGAACGCCGCTGTGGCCAGCCTCAAGGTCGCGGTACTGACGACGATCTGCGCCGTGGCCCTCGGTTTGCCGACGGCGTTCGCGCTGGTGCGCGGGCGGTTTCCCGGCCGGGAAATGCTCTACGGTCTGTTCACTCTGCCAATGATCGTACCGTTGGTGATCATTGCCGTGGCGGTGTACGCGCTGTTTCTCAAGCTCGGATACACCGGGACGATGTTCGCCTTCGTGGTCAGTCATGTGATCGTCGCGCTGCCGTTCACCATCATCTCGATCATTAACTCGCTGAAGCTGTTCGATCAGTCGATTGAAGACGCAGCGGTGATCTGCGGCGCCTCACGCCTGCAAGCGGTGTTCAAGGTGACGTTCCCGGCGATTCGTCCGGGCATGGTCGCCGGCGCCCTCTTCGCCTTCCTGGTTTCGTGGGACGAAGTGGTGCTCAGCGTGATGATGGCCAGCCCGACCCTGCAAACCCGTCCCGTGAAAATGTGGACCACCCTGCGTCAAGACCTGACTCCGGTGATCGCCGTCGCTTCGACGCTGCTGATCGGCCTGTCGGTATTGGTCATGGTGATCGCCGCATCCATGCTCAGGCGCAAAGAAATCAGCTCCTTAGCGCACAGTAGTTTGAGATTATTGTATTGATTATATTT
>NZ_JBIWAL010000006.1:0-9246 GCF_044760045.1 Pseudomonas sp. NPDC098747
CGGTGGCCCATACGCTTCAAGTGGTGCTTAAGAAGACGGAACTTGATGATGCGGATTTTATCGTGACGACCTTGGGAGATCACTTCAGCCACAACAGTAGCGCCAGCAACAACTGGAGCGCCGATGTTTACGTCGTCGCCATTGGCAACCAACAGAACGCGATCAAAGGTAACGGATTCGCCGGTAGCGATTTCCAGTTTTTCGATCTTCAGGTATTCACCTGGGGCGACTTTGTACTGCTTGCCGCCAGTAACGATTACTGCATAAGACATGGTGTTTCTCCGATAATCCTGCTCACCCAGCTCTTTATAAGAAGAGGTATTGGCTGGCATGGCTGCATGGGGCTGGAAGGCCCGCTAGCAATTGCGTAAGGCAGGTGCTGCCCAGGAAGTTCAGGGTGCGCGATTGTACGCAAGCTGTCGCGCGCTTGCAAGTAGCCGTCCATCGCGCCTTGACAGGTCTGGACGGGGGTCCTAGCATGCCGCGCAACCCTTCTGGAGCGACTCTCGCTGATGCAACCCCAAGCTTTCTACCGCGCGGTGGCGGACGATTTTAGCGCCGTCGACGGCATCATCAAGAAGCAGCTGACTTCCCGAGTGCCGCTGGTATCGAAAATCGGCGATTACATCACCTCGGCCGGCGGCAAACGTCTGCGTCCTTTATTAGTGTTGCTGTGTGGCAAGGCCCTGGGTCGCGAAGGCGATGACATGCGCCTGCTCGCCGCCACCATCGAATTCCTGCACACCGCGACTTTGCTGCATGACGACGTGGTCGACATGTCCGGCATGCGCCGTGGCCGTTCGACTGCCAACGCCATGTGGGGCAATGCGCCAAGTGTGCTGGTGGGCGATTTCCTGTACTCGCGCTCGTTCGAAATGATGGTCGAACTGGGCTCGATGCCGGTGATGAAGATCCTCTCGCAGGCCACGCGCATCATCGCTGAAGGCGAAGTGCTGCAACTGTCCAAGGTCCGCGACGCCAGCACCACCGAAGAAACCTACATGGAAGTCATCCGCGGCAAGACCGCGATGCTCTTCGAAGCCTCGACCCACAGCGCCGCGGCTCTGGCCGGTGCGACCGCCGAGCAGAGCGAAGCCCTGCGCACCTTTGGTGATCACCTGGGTGTGGCATTCCAACTGGTCGACGATCTGCTCGACTACAAGGGCGACGCGGAAACCCTGGGCAAGAACGTCGGTGACGATCTGGCCGAAGGCAAGCCGACCCTGCCGCTGATCTACACCATGCGCGAAGGCACGCCTGAACAGGCTGCACTGGTGCGTCAGGCGATCCAGAAAGGCGGGATCGAAGACCTGGAAAGCATCCGCATCGCCGTGGAAGCTTCCGGTTCGCTTGAGTACACCGCGCAACTGGCCCGCGATTATGTGGCCCGTGCGATCAAGTGCCTCGAAGCGCTGCCGGCCAGCGAATACCGTGATGCACTGGTTGAATTGAGTGAGTTTGCGGTCGCCCGCACGCACTGATTTTGCCCTCTGTGGGAGCGAGCTTGCTCGCGAAAGCAATGTGCCAATCGACATCAATGTCGGCTGACCTGACGCCTTCGCGAGCAAGCTCGCTCCCACAGTTGTTTCCGCACTATGCCCGCCTTCGGCTAAAACCCTATACAATGTGCGACTTTTAGCGATCCCCCTCTCAAGGAGCCCTAGTGAGCACGTTGCCACCCTGCCCGAAATGCAATTCCGAATACAGCTACGAAGACGGCACCCAACTGGTGTGCCCGGAGTGCGCCCACGAGTGGTCTGCCAATGGCGAAGCCGAAGCAGCGTCCGATGACGCCGTGAAGAAAGATTCGGTCGGCAACGTCCTGCAGGACGGCGACACCATCACAGTGATCAAGGACCTCAAGGTCAAGGGCACTTCGCTGGTGGTCAAGGTCGGCACCAAGGTGAAGAACATCCGCCTGTGCGATGGCGACCACGATATCGACTGCAAGATCGACGGCATCGGCCCGATGAAGCTCAAATCCGAGTTCGTCAGAAAAGTCTGATTCTGCTGTCATCCATCCCGCGCCCGACGTGGGATGGAGCATCGCCCTCCCCTATTTTCCTCAGCTAATCCACGCAATAGCCAAGCGCTAGCCGTTTTGACCTTACGCAATCTTTACCCTGAAAAATCTGCAATCCGCCAATAGGCGCTTGCTATTTGATGAATAAGAATTATTCTCATTGAAACCCTTTCGATGGAGATGAGAACCATGACTTATTTGATCGACGCCTGGCTGGATCGCCCACACCCGTACCTCAGGATCCTGCATCGGGAAACCGGAGAAGTCTGTGCGGTGCTTGAAGAAGAAGCCTTGCATGAGCTGCAGGATCAGGGTGATCTGGACGTCAGCAGCCTGAACTCCAGCGAACCACTGGTGCTGAAGGAGTTGGTGCGCAATCTGTTTCTGTTCTGCTACGCCCGGGCGTTGCGCCCGACCAGTGAACTGCACAACAAGATCGAAATATGAGAGTCATCGAAAAAACTGTGGGAGCCAGCCTGCTGACGATGGCATCAACGCGGTCTTGAAGAAAAACCGGTTGACCCTATCGCCAGCAGGCTGGCTCCCACATTAGCCCGTCATCACGACAGGCTCTGGATTACAGAACGTCCAGCAGCTCGACGTCGAATACCAGAACGCTGTGCGGCGGGATGCTGCCAACGCCTTGAGCGCCGTAAGCCAGTTCGCTCGGCACGTACAGACGCCATTTGCTGCCGGCATTCATCAGTTGCAGGGCTTCGGTCCAACCGGCAATTACGCCGCCAACCGGGAATTCTGCTGGCTGGCCACGCTCGTAGGAGCTGTCGAACACAGTGCCGTCGATCAGGGTGCCGTGGTAGTGAGTACGCACTTGATCTTCACGGCTTGGCTTGGCGCCTTCGCCCTGAGTCAGCACTTCAAATTGCAGGCCGGAAGCCAGAGTGGTGATGCCGTCACGCTTGGCGTTTTCAGCCAGGAATGCCAGACCTTCGCCAGCAGCCGCTTCAGCCTTGGCAGCCGCTTCGGCTTGCATGATCTCGCGGATAACCTTGAAGCTGGCGGACATTTCTTCCTGACCCACACGGCTTTCCTTACCGGCGAAAGCGTCGGTCAGACCGGCCAGGATGGCGTCCAGGTTGACACCCGGTGGCGGGTTGTCGCGCAGTTGGTCACCCAACTGACGGCCGATACCGTAGCTGACGCGAGTTTCGTCGGTGGACAGATTTACTTCGGACATGACACTGCTCCGCTGTGCGGACGGCCAACAGACGTGCCGTGCGTACACAGCGCGTCCCGGCGCGCCCGGAACCAAAAGGGCGAGCAGACTAGCACAGATGCCCTGCTGTTTGGGGCGCCGGGGCTACAGTGCGGAACGCCAGGCAAGCGGCAGTTTCAGACTTTCCTCGGCGCTGGCGCCGAGGCCACACATTTCATCGTGTACCGAGGTGTGTACGAGGTTGAACGGCAATACCGGAAAGGTATGCAACACATCCCGGGCATGTTCGACCGAGCGCAGCGTCAACATCTGCCCTTGAGGGTTGCTGAGCGGATACGCCGCCCCATGCATCCGCGCTTCGAGCAGATAAATGCCGCCTTCCATGGAGATCAGGTTCAGCTCATCGACCTTGCCGGCGATGGCATACGCGTTCAACTCTTGCAGATTCATGAACACACCTCACGCAGTGGCGAACCAGGACCTCTACAGGGATATGCCTGCAAGCGCCAAAGCACAAGCCACAAACGACACCGCCCGTCTGTTTCGCAACAGACGGGCGGTTTTTTAGCCATCCAAGAATGATCAGTGCTTGGTGACCTTGTCCAAATAACCCATCGCACAGGCCGAGATCACGAAGGTCATGTGGATGATCACGTACCACATCAGGTGGTCTGGATCGATGTTCTTGGCGTCCATGAAGATGCGCAGCAAGTGGATTGAGGAGATCGCCACGATCGAGGCCGCCACTTTCATCTTCAGGGACGAGGAGTCCATGGTGCCCAGCCAACTGAGCTTCTCTTTGCCCTCGTCGATGTCCAGTTGTGAGACGAAGTTCTCGTAGCCGGAAATCATCACCATCACCAGCAAGCCTCCCACCAGTGCCATGTCGATCAGCGACAACAGCACCAGAATCAGATCCGACTCTGCCATCGCGAACACGTTGGGAAGGATATGGATGATTTCCTGGAAGAACTTCAGTGCCAACGCCAACAGCCCGAGTGACAGCCCGATGTAGATCGGCGCCAGCAGCCAGCGCGAGGCATACATTGCATTTTCGATAAAGCGTTCCATTGAATCTCACACAAGGGGGGTTGTAATGGAGGGCGAGTATACCAGCCACCTGTGACAGTCAGAACCGTCCGAAAATCCGCCACCTGCGCACGTGTGCAGCATTTTTTTCTGCTAGTGTCCAAACCATTGACGGCCCAGCGCCCGCGAACAGGAAAAGTGGAAATGGATGTGCGATTGCCGATAACGATTGCCGGAATTTGCTTCACCCTGCTCCTTGGCGGCTGCTCTCAAGGCGACGAAAAACACGCCGTGAGCCTGGACGAAAAAGCTGCAAAATTCGAACAGTCACTGGACGCCATCACCGATCCGAAGCTCAAGGGCGCCGTCACCGAGCTCGGCGGCTCGCTGCTTTTACTCGAACGCGCACAGCTCAAGCTCGACAGCAATCCGGCAAAAACCGAATATGGCGAAGACGCCCTCGGCGTGCTCAAGCACTACCCTACCCCGCAGGCGTTGGTCGATACTTTCATCAATGGCCTGTTCGTGCTGCACAAAGATGCCAGCTCCGATTACCTCACCGACTTGCAACCGGTTTTCCCTTTCAATCTGAACATTCCCGGCGGTTTCCTGTTCCCGCATGGCGTGGAATGGCAGTCAGTGACGCTGAGCAACAAGCGTGTCATTGCTTATCAGCCGGAATGGTCGGAAACCGATCCGGGCATTCAGCTCAGTCCGTCCAGCTCCAACGTCACCAACCCCGATGACCTGACCGTCACCTATCCGTTCATCGACGGCCTGGACGTCGACAAGAAAACCCTGCCGCGACCGGTGAGCCTGCAAGGCCAGGTCGAAGTCATCGCACCGCGCCGCTTATACAGTTTCGACCTGACGCAGAAAGATGTCGGCCAGACCCGTACCAACGACAATCTCAGCGTCAAACTGCTCAAGCTTGAAAAGAACTACGCCGAAGTCGAATTCAGCAACAACCTGCCGCTGGCCCCGGAAGTCGCTGACGCCCAGCTCAATCCGCTGATCGTTCAGGCGCGTGATAGCAGTGGTCAGTACCTGGTGCGTGCCGGTTCGATCAACGAAAGTCCGGAGCAGGTTGCCTTCTACCAAAAACAACTGACGCACCTGCAACAGCAGAAAACCTGGAGCGAAGCACTGGAAAAGCAGCTCAGTGAAGAACAGCAGTCTTTCGAGCAACAACACCCGCGCCGCTACAACAAGGTCTACTTCAACGGCCCGATCGAGACACTGGAAGTCAGCTTGCTGGATTTTTCCTCGGCAACCGTGACACGCAAAGCGCTGGATCTGCCGATTCGCACCTTCAATCCGCACACCGTGGAAACAGCCATCCAGCCATTGGACTTGCCGATTGTGGTGTATGACGATCTGGCCGCGAACTGGCTCAAAGGCGCGAGCCTGACCGAAGAACAGCTGAAGGCCGGCATCCGTATTCATCAATCGGTGGAAGACTCGAGCGCCGCGCGCATCGAATTTTCTCATCGTCGCACCTTCAACGACGAATTGCTCGGCGACGACTTCAACCCTGGAGTCAGCCCGGTGACGTTCTTCACCGAAAAGCGCAGCGGCAAACTCGATGAACCGATCGAGCTACCACCCGAGGCTTATCAAGTCGATCCGCTGCAAGCGACGATCACCTACGATTTGAACCTGTTCCCGGATACGCCGGCGATTGCCGTCGGCTCGATGCCGCTGTTTCTCGCATCGGTCGAGAAAAAAGCCTACGACGCCAAGTCATTGCCCAAAGGCCTGGAGATCAAGAACAACACGCTGGTGGTGGACCTGAAACTGTTCCGCGCCGATGAATGGCGGTTCTTCGTCAAGGACGACAGCGGCAAATACCTCAAGCCGATTCTCTCGGTCAGCCACGATGCGAGTACAGAAGGCCCGGCGCTGTTTGGCGTGCACTATTTCTATGGCCGTCCAACCCACTTGGAAACCTATCAGCGAACCAACCTCGCCACCGTGCAATATGGTTTTGAGGTCAAACTCGACAAAGCGCAGATGCCTGAAACTGCGCCCTAACTATTGAGGCTGCGGCCACGGCCACCGTTGATCTGCCGAAGCTGGGCTTGCAGGTGCAGGCTCCAGATCTGCGGGTCGTCGGCCAGCTCATAACCGTGCAACGTCAGACTCTCAACGATGGTGTCGAGAATCGACTCGGCGGCAATCGGGCCGTGGAACGGTCCTTGGGCTTTGATGGCGGAAGGTTGTTCGCCGGCCATGCCGGCAGCGAAGAGCAGTGTCCACATGCCGTTATCGCCGGCCAACGGTTTGATGGCGCATTCGATACGGGTCACGAGGCCCAGGCATTGACGGGTGAGGCAGAGGTTGCGCGACATGGCGGCGACCCTCGGTGAAGCCGGTATTCAGCCCTCTCGGGAGGACTGGCTCGATCCAGTGATACTGTCGATATCCTTGAGCTGAGGATAGAAGAAAAGTCCGCCGGGCAAGCTTTATGGAACCAGAATGCGCCGAATGGTCATTGTGTGAATATTGGCGTCAGAGTGATGGCACTTTTCACGACGATCAGCGCAAATACCAATGTAGAAAAACAATGTGGGAGCCAGCTTGTTGGCGAAAGCGGTGTATCAGGCAATAAACTTGTCGACTGAGCTGACGCCTTCGCGAGCAAGCTCGCTCCCACAGAGGCTCAGGCCGGTTTGGCTTCTACCAACGCCTCCTGCGCCAACTCTTTCTCGGCTTCTTTCAGGTCTTCTTCGCTGATCATTTCCGCAATATCACGCAAGCGTTCCACCACTCGCGCATTGATGCTGCCCTCCGGGAATTCACCATCGGCATTTGGCTCGCCGGCCGGTTCACCGACCAGCAGGCTCAGCGCCTCGTCGGCCTGGCGCACCGCGTACACGTGGAATTGCCCAGCGCGCACTGCCGCCAGCACTTTCTCGTCGAGCATCAACGTAGCAACGTTGGCCTGCGGAATGATCGCACCCTGCTCGCCGGTCAGGCCGCGTGCTTCGCAGAGGCGGAAGAAGCCTTCGATCTTCTCGTTGACCCCGCCCACCGCCTGCACTTCACCGAACTGATTGATCGAACCGGTGATCGCGAAGCATTGCTTGAGCGGGGTTTTCGACAACGCCGAAATCAGCGTGCACGCCTCGCCCAGCGACGCACTGTCGCCGTCGACGTAACCGTAGGATTGCTCCAGTGCGATGCTCGCGGAAATCGCCAGCGGGAATTCCTGGGCGTAACGGCTGCCCAGATACCCGGTGAGGATCATCACGCCTTTGGAGTGAATCGGCTGGCCAAGGTTAACCTCACGTTCAATGTCGACAATGCCGCTGCCGCCCGGGTACACCGTGGCGGAGATCCGCGCCGGCACACCGAACGCCGAGTCACCGACTTCCAGCACGGTCAGCCCGTTGCACTTGCCGACCGCCGCGCCATCGGTGTCGATCAGGATGATCCCGGCGAGCATGTCGTCGAGAATCCGCGCCGACACACGCCCGGTGCGGGTGGCCTTTGCTTTCAGGGCGCGCTCGATGTGACCGGCATCGGTCATCTCATCGCCAGCCAGATGCCGAATGAAATCCGCCTCGCTGACCAGTTGGAACAGATCACCAATGCGCGCCGACAAACGTCCTTGGTGTTCGGCCAGACGTGCGCTGTAAGTGGCCAGACGCGCGACCGCATCGGCCGTCAGCGGCGCCATGCCTTCTTCCGAAGTACGGGTTTTCAGGAGCTGGGCGAATTGCTCCAGGCTCTCGTCGACCATCGGGATGTCTTCGTCGAAGTCGACCAGAACGCGGAACATCTCCTGGAAGTCCGGATCGAGGTCCTGCAGCGTGTAATACAACGACCGCGCGCCGATGATGATGACTTTGACCTGCAACGGGATGTGCTGCGGGTTGAGGGTCACGGTGGCGAAGCGGCCCATCTCGCCCAGCGGCGATTCCATTTTCAGCTTGCGCGATTGCAGGGCGCGTTTGAGCGCATCCCACACGAACGGCTCGCTGAGCATTTTTTCCGCTTCAAGAATCAGGAAACCACCGTTGGCGCGGTGCAAGGCACCTGGACGCAGTTGGCGGTAGGTGGTGTATAGCGCGCCTTGATCGGTGGTGTATTCAATACGGCCGAACAAGTTTTCGTAAGTCGGGTGAGGCTCGAAAACCACGGGCGCGCCACCGCTGACCGGATGGCCGACCACCAGACTTGGGGCGTATTGCTCTTCCAGCAGCTTGCGGGCGACGGCGTCAGTCTTGCTGTCGTCGACCAGTTGCTCGACCACGGTTTTCAGCAGGTACACCTGCACCGCTTGCAGGTAACCACAAACCGCCGCGTTCTCCGCGTACTTCTCGGACAGAGGCGACAGCAATGGCTGCAAGGCCAGGGTGATGGTCTCTTCGTTGAGCGAACGCAGTTGATTGTTCGACTCACGCTTCCACTGCGGCAGGCTGGCGAGCTCTTCGTTCAGGCGTTCTTCGAGGCCGGAAATGTCTTCGTGAAAACGCTCGCGATCGGCTTCCGGCAACTGGGCGAATTCAGCTTCATCCAGCGCCTTGCCGTCGAGCATCGGCGTGAACGCGATGTTGCTGCTGTCGCGATACAGGGCGACGTCTTTTTCCAGGGCCAGACGCTCGATGATGTCGAGGGCCTTGTCGTAGCGCTGGTTGAAGGCGCGGTCGATGGCGCTTTTCTTTTGCTGGTAGGACGGGTGTTCGAAGACTGCCGGAAAAGTCGCCAGCAGGTTGTCGATCAGACCGTTGATGTCGCCGATGAACGCGCCGGCCGTGCCCGAGGGCAATTCCAGTGCGCGAGGTTCGCGCGGTTCATCGAAATTATTGACGTAGACCCAGTCTGCCGGGGTTTGCAGGCGCTTGCCTTCGGCTTTCAGGTAGCGTTTGACGAACGAGAAGCGACCGGTGCCGGGCTCGCCCATGACAAAGACGTTGTAACCGGGGCGTGGCATGGCCACACCGAACTGCAAGGCTTCGACCGCACGTTCCTGGCCGAGCACACCGCGAAAGGGCTCCAGATCATTGGTGGTAGT